>NZ_JALFPR010000128.1:0-2176 GCF_022785585.1 Oliverpabstia sp.
TTCGGAGTATTAGGGTGGCGCTTCGGGACGTTACCCCCTCATTTCACCCATCGGAATATCAGTTCTCCAAAGTTTCGGGCTACAATTGCCCTTCGACTTTGTGCGTAAGCTTTTCACTTACGAACGTGTCGCACGATTGTCATTTCCATATCCCTCCAGGAGATTGATAACTCCCCAAACTGCCAGACCAGCTCCGATTGCAACAACCAGAGTCTGTAAAATATTAATTGCGGATGTAAAAAACGCCATAATCTATGTTCTCCTTTCGTAACTGCTGTTTTCATTATGATTTTTTAACGGTTACTACTCGGAGGGTTCCGCCCTGATGGGCGGTCTTTCATGCTTACGCATATCGCTACCTCCCAAAAGGGCATAAAAAAAAGAGCTATGTATGTTTTACGTTACATGCTCTGTGCCTTCATTTTCACTATTTGATTGTTTTTCCAGTTCACAGCCTTCATACACATAAAGGTCGAACGCTTCTTCCGGACTTAACCGGACTTCCATCTGATGTTTCATATATTCTTCCACATGAAACTCATTCTTTTTATCATAATCGGATAACTGCTGATACCGTTTATGTTTTGTAATGTCAAATTTATCACTGTAAAACGGACGGACACCACGAAGCTGCAAAATACACTTGTTGCCGTCCATGACTGCCAGTTCGTCCCGGCTCATCAGTTCTTTTCCTGTTTTCTGATAGTTCAGACCGTAAGACCGACTTTGTCCTCTTGTATCAGAAGTGTTATATAAATCAATGGTTTCCTTTCCCAGCGTCTCCGAAATTTCTTTCAGAGTGGTACTTTCCTTTCCACCAAGGAACAGCATGGTATCGCAGTTGCCTGTGATAGTTTCGGCGGCATCCTTGTAAATGGTCTTGAGCTGTGATTGTGACTGCAAAATAATGGATGCAGAAATCTCTCTGCTTCGGATCGTTGCAATCAGCTTATCGAACTTCGGAATCTGACCGATATTTGCGAACTCGTCACAGAGGATTCTTACATGATAAGGCAATCTTCCATGATGAACGTCATCGGCCCTGTCACATAACAGATTGAAAAGCTGACTGTACATCATGGCAACCACAAAGTTAAATGTATCATCCGTATCAGAGATTACAATAAACAATGCAGTTCTTTGATCTCCGATCATATCCAGCTCCATCTCATCATAAGACATAAGCTCCCGCAATTCCGCAATATCAAAGGGTGCGAGTCTGGCACCACAACTGATCAAAATACTTTTTGCTGTCTTTCCTGCAGCCAGCTTGTATTTTTTATACTGCCTTACTGCAAAATGATTCGGCTCGTCTCTTTCCAGCTCCTCAAATAACAAATCCACTGCATTTTTAAACTCTTCATCTTCTTCCCTGGTTTCACTGGCATTGATAAATTCCAGCAAGGTTGAAAAATTCTGTTCTTCCTCCGGTGCTTCATAGTAGATATAACCAATCAAAGCACAATACAGCAGACGTTCCGCTTTTGTCCAGAAATCCTCGGAAGATTTTTCTCCCTCTCCTTTGGTATTTACCATGATCGTATTTACCAGTTTCAGAATATCTTTTTCCGAACGAATGTAATGAAACGGATTATAGTGCATACTTTTGGCAAAGTTGATGGTATTCAGCACCTTGATTTTGTAAGGAGCCATTACCACTCTGCCATTTTTATCACGCAGGATTTTCCCATTATTATCTTTCTTCGGTGTCCCTCGTGCTAACATCTTACCACATTCTACGATAATTGTCCCCTTGGGATCAGTGACCACAAAGCTCACATTATCCGGCATCTGCATAAGCTGTGGTTTCACATAAAATCTGGTCTTACCGCTGCCAGATCCCCCGATCACTATGACATTCTTGTTTCTGGCATACTTTGGTTTCTTCGGTCTGCTGTTCATGGTCAGACGTTCCGTTTGTGTCAGCAGAATATTGTTCTCAAAGACCGGATCAATAAAAGGGGCTATATCCTTTTCATTTCCCCATCTGGCAGAACCATATTCTTCTCCCTGGCGAAATTTCTTTCCATTTTTTCCCTTAAAATATACCACTGCCCACACACTGACTGCTGCGATAGTTCCCGCAGCCAGACTTTTCGGTTGTATACTTGGCAGTAACTTTTTAAACGCTAACGGATAGTTCATAAGGAGAACCACCAGCCTGTCCACTACTGTA
>NZ_JALFPR010000139.1:0-15874 GCF_022785585.1 Oliverpabstia sp.
GTTCCGTGCAAGCACGGACTTTGACTCGTTGCTCGCGTAAATCACCTTCGGTGATGGCATTTTGGCTTGTATGTCTCGGGATTTTGACATATTCATGTCAAAACACCTCGCGGGACAGTGGCTACTGAATAGTTACTTTTGTTTTTCATATGGGGAATCAGATAACCGAATGGTCTTAGAATTGTTTCCCAGATATGTCTAAACTTAGAATAGCATATGCGCTATACGATGTCAACTCTTACTGTGCTTTTATTATATTAGCCATTGTGTAATCGTCCATCCCGTATTACAATCAATCATAGAGTATTATGAACGAAAGATAATCGCAGATTTTCACAAAATGAAGGAAATATATCAAAACAAGAAAGAAAACTTGCAAAATAATAAAGACGGAAGGAACAGGGAGATGACATTCAGAGAGCAGATCAGAAATCTTGCCGGCAGTCAGTCATACAGCAGAGGGTTGCAGATTTATAACAGAGGAAAAGTATTGCGTTTCCATATAGAAGAAGCAGAAGATGTTCATGCGGATGAAAATGTAATTATCGAAGCGGATGTGGAAGGGAGTCACAGTACACCATACCATGTGTATCTGATATGGAATACGGTCTGGGAGAATCTTGTAGAGTCGGAGTGCAGCTGTCCGGCTTTCTGGGAGTATGATGGGATATGTAAGCATTGTGTGGCGGTTCTTCTGAGATATTACTATGAGACAAAGAATCGGACGGGTCAGATGAATTTGATGCAGATACCGGGTATACAAAAGGGAATGGCAAGAAAAACAACAGGAAGTATCCAGCAGCTGCTTCAAAAAGGTGCACTGGTGAAAAGTCTTCCCATGATTCAGGGGGATATCTGTGGAAAAGTCCGTCTGGAACCGCATATGGTTGTGGAAAACACCGGGATCACCGTCAGCTTCAAGCTTGGAATCAACCGGATGTATGTACTGAAAGATGTTTTCGGTTTTGCAAGAGCGATAGAAAACCATGAGAAAGTTTTTTATGGGAAAAATCTGCAGTTTATCCATGCTGTTGAATCGTTCGTTCCACAGTCCCGACCACTGGTATCTTTTCTTGTGCAGTGGGCAGAGAAAAATGAATATCGGTATGGAGGATATCACAGCTATTATTCGGTTTATGGGAATGCCAGGGAAAAACAGATTGATTTGTCTGCCAATGATATGGAAACTTTTCTGGAGCTGATGAAGGGACAGGAGATCCTGGCATCCGTGTTTTACATGGATGAGAAGCCGTGGAAAATTGTGGAACAGATACCGGAGAGAACGCTGAAGATTCTGGGGAAAACGGATGGAATTGAAGTAAGTATCAATCGATTGTCGGGAATAAGAGGAAACAGATACAATATATTTTTTTCGGGTAATCAGATTATGATGGAACCGATGAAAAGAATGGAACCGGTAAAAGAATTCCTGGAATGCATGGCGGAGATCCCGGAACGGAAGATTTTTGTGGAAAAGACAGATGTTCCGTTGTTTTGTATGGAACTTCTTCCGGCGTTGGAACAGTGTTTTGAATGTACAAAAGAAAATTTTGATGAACAGCAGTATGGTGTGGCGATTCCGGAGTTTTCGATCTATCTGGATGCACCACAGACAGATATGATCACCTGCAGACCGCAGGTGCAATATGATAAAAAAGTATACAGTCTGTATGAGACCAGGGATGTGGCACTGCGGGATCTTGGAAAAGAAGCGGCAGTACGGGAAGTGATTCAGCGGTACGGGGAAGCATATGACGAACGACAGAAAGCTATGGTGATTACGGATGAGGATAAAATATATGATCTCCTGACAGAAGGAATTCCGGTATTTCAGCAGCTGGGGGAGGTATATATATCAGATACGCTGAAAGGAATGCAGGTGCATCCGTCACCGAAAGTTGCGGTAGGAGTATCGATTGACAGTGGTCTGATGCAGCTGAAAATGACAGCGGGAGAAATGTCAAAAGAGGAACTGATCGATATTCTGTCACGTTATAATAAAAGGAAAAAATATTATCGTCTGAAGGATGGAAGCTTCGTTCAGAAAGAAGACAGTGGTCTGGATATACTGGCAGATCTGAAGGAAACGTTGCAGCTGACAGATCAGCAGCTGATGCAGGAGAGCGTTCCGGTGGATACCTACCGGGCGTTGTATATAGATCAGCAATTACGAGACAATCCGGTGATTTCTTCGGTGAGGGATAAGAATTTTCGTTCTCTGATCCGTAACATGAAAACTGTAGAAGACAATGATTTTGAGATTCCGGCGGAACTTGAACCGATCCTGCGCGGATATCAGAAGACAGGTTTTCTGTGGTTAAAAACGCTCAGTGCGAATGGATTTGGCGGAATCCTCGCCGATGATATGGGACTTGGAAAAACGTTGCAGGTGATCTGCTATCTGCTTTCCGAGTATCAGGAACGTGAAATACAGGAAAAAAGTAAGAAAGAGCCGGTGGAAAAAGAGCAGGATATCGAGAATGAGGGACGGCAGCGGGAAAAGAAGAGCTCAGATGACCGGCTGCGGCGGAATGCGCTGATCGTTGCCCCGGCTTCCCTGGTCTATAACTGGAACAGTGAACTGGAACGTTTTGCTCCCCGGCTTGCAGTAAGAATGATCGTAGGAACGGCTGCGCAGCGCCGCACACTTCTGGAAGCAGCAGATGAGGGAGAGATTCTGATAACTTCCTATGATCTGCTCCGCAGAGACATCGATTTCTATAAAAAGTACCGTTTCCGCTGTCAGATCATCGATGAAGCACAGTATATCAAAAACCACAGCACCCAGGCTGCAAAAGCTGTGAAAAAGATCCAGGCAGACACTCGGTTTGCCCTCACCGGAACACCGGTAGAGAACCGGCTGAGTGAACTGTGGAGCATCTTTGATTATCTGATGCCCGGATTTTTATACAGCTATTCCCGCTTCCGTGAGGAACTGGAAGTACAGATTGTCCAGCATGAGAGCGAGGAAGCCAGTGAACGGCTGCGAAAAATGATCCGACCTTTTGTGCTGCGAAGACTGAAGAAAGATGTACTGCGAGATCTTCCGGAAAAACTGGAAGAAAATATGTATACCCGTCTGGAAGGAGAGCAGCAGAAGTTATACGATGCGCATGTAAAACGGATGAAACTTCTGTTAGATAAACAGAGCGAGGAAGAATTCAATACTTCCAAAATCGTTATCTTATCCGAACTGACCAAACTGCGTCAGATCTGCTGTGACCCGGCATTGCTTTTTGAAGAATATAAAGGAGAGTCGGCAAAACTTGAGATGTGTGTGGATCTGATTCGAAACGCGGTGGAAAACGGACATAAGATCCTTGTATTTTCCCAGTTTACCACGATGTTGAGCCGGCTGGCAGACCGGCTGGAGAACGAAGAAACGGCGTACTATATGCTGACCGGTTCGACCGGAAAGGAAAAGCGGGCAAAGCTGGTGGAAGAATTTAATAAAGAAGATAACCCTACAGCTGTTTTTCTGATCTCCCTGAAAGCCGGAGGAACCGGTCTGAATCTGACGGCGGCGGATATTGTGATCCACTACGATCCGTGGTGGAATCTGGCAGTCCAGAACCAGGCGACAGATCGTGCCCACCGGATCGGGCAGAAAAACGTAGTCAATGTCTACAAACTGATCGCGAAAGATACGATCGAAGAAAATATTGTAAAGCTGCAGGAGAAAAAACATGCCCTGGCGGATCAGATACTGAGTGGCGAGGACATGGGAAGCGGCAGTTTTTCCAGAGAAGAGATTCTGGAACTGCTGGGTGGCAAGTAAGAATCTGGGGTAACTGTTCAGAAGCTACTGCGAAGATACTGAACAGTTACAGGTTGAAAGATAATTCTGGGAGAAGGTATATATTAATCCATCCTTTCACCCAGGATTATTTTTTTCAGCTCTCTTGCTCCGGAATTCAGAGGGTGCTGATGATCATGAACCAGGCATATGTGGCGAAGAGGCAGCTTTTCGGATATTGCAATCTGAAGAACCTCCTGTTTTGCCAGAGATTCCAAAGCCATAGGTTCCGGAAGAAATGCCAGTCCCAGATTGTTTTTTACCAGAGGAAGGATCTGGTCTGTAGTAGCAGCCTCAGTATCAGGTATGAGTTCCAGCTCCTGGGAAAGAAAAAGCTGATTATAGAACTGAAAAGTGGCAGTTTCTCTCCCCAGGCAGATGAAAGGATATTTCTTCAAATCTGAAAAACAAAGTTCCTTTTCGGAAAGAGCGGAAAAAGAAGGTCCACCGATAAGGATCTCCCGGAAGGACTGCAGCGGAGTAAGGTGCAGTGGCGGTTCCGCAGGAACAGGGGTTGATAAAACAGCAAAATCGATTTTTCCGCTTTTTACAGCTGCGATAGCCTGGGGTGAAGAGTAGTTATAGATTTTCAGTCGAATTCCCGGATAGGCGGTACGGAAAGCCTTCAGCTTACAAAGCAGAAAAATATTCAGCGCCGTCTCTGTGGCTCCGATAGTAACGCTCCCGTGGGTCAGAGAAGCACTGTCAGATAACTCCTCCTCAGCGATAAATAATTGAGCCATGGCAACAGAAACGTGGGTGTAGAGCTGCTCGCCTTCCGGAGTGAGCTGTATCCCTCGATTGGTGCGGATAAATAAAGTGTTGTGCAGCTGCTGTTCCAGACAGTTCATAGCCCGGGTTACATTTGGTTGCGTGCTTCCCAGTGCCCGGGCAGCCTTCGTGAAACTGCCATATTTGGCAACATAATAAAAAATTTTATAGTATTCAAAATTAACGTTCATGGGCGTACCTCTGATATATCAAAAAATAATATATAACATATCTATTATAGCTTTTACTTATTATTGTGTCCATAGTATAATTGTTCGGAATAAAAAGAGCAAGAAAAGTGAGGCAGCGAATATGAAAGAAAGTATGATTTTTCCAAGAGAAGAAAAAACGGAAATATTGTTCCAAAAGATTCTGGAAGATCCATGGGCCTGCGAAAAACTTCAGGAAACCTTCTGCAATTCGTGTTTATGTGGCGAAGAAACAGATGAGGTATTTTCGCCGGATCAATTTTCAAAAGCTTTATTTACGGATTATCGAAATCGTGATCTCTCGGCATTCCTGATGGAAATCTGCGGAATACCATGTTTGATCTTCTGTCCATCGGGTTTAACTGCTTCGACGGGACAGATTGTGTTTCCCAGTCCTTAAGTATAGCCAATACAGGAGTCAATACATCCAAACTTTATCGGATGGAGCAGTTTGTAGAAAACTTTCCGAAGATCGAGAAACAGCTGACGGGAGAGGAGATCCACAAACGTCTGGATGAAATAGAACAGATTCATGCGCTCTATTCGCCCTGGAAGCTGGGAGTGGCTGCGGCGCTGGCGTGTGGCGCTTTTACGTTTCTTCTCGGCGGAGGACCGGTGGAGATGATGTTTGCCTTTATTGCCGCAGGTATCGGTAATTTCATCCGTACCAGGATGATAAAGCATCATTATACCTTATTCTTAAATATTGCAGTTTCCGTATCAGCGGCATGTCTGATCTATGCAATCTGTCTTAATCTAGCGGAAAGCCTGCTCCATATATCGGCGGCTCATGAGGCAGGGTATATCTGCTCCATGTTATTTATCATTCCGGGATTTCCTTTTATCACCAGCGGAATCGACCTGGCGAAACTGGATTTGCGTTCCGGTCTGGAAAGACTGACCTATGCGTTGATCATCATACTGGTGGCAACCATGGGAGCCTGGATCACGGCAATGATCCTGAAATTACAGCCGGAGGATTTTATAGCAGTACACCTGGGAACGGCATCCAGGCTGATTTTTCGTCTATGTGCCAGCTTTTGCGGTGTTCTTGGATTTTCTATTATGTTTAACAGTTCTATTCCCATGGCCTCCACGGCAGCGATGATCGGAGCAGTAGCCAATACTCTGCGGTTGTCCCTGATCGATTTTACCGGGATGCCGGCGGCTGTAGCTGCATTTACCGGGGCACTGGCAGCCGGACTGCTGGCGTCGCTGATCAAAAAAAGCAACGGATATCCAAGAATTTCACTTACAGTTCCTTCAATTGTTATTATGGTGCCGGGATTGTATTTTTATCGAGGATTTTATAACCTTGGAGTCATGTCCCTAAATGAAGCGGTCTCCTGGCTGGCTGCGGCAATATTGATTGTAGTGGCACTGCCTCTGGGACTTATTTTTGCAAGGATATTTACGGACAGGACTTTTCGGTATTGTACCTGATATATATCCTGAAAAGTGATGTTTCATTCGATAGTTTGTATGAAGAAAATATTATTGTCGAAAGAAATCTTTGCAGATTTTACTTGGGGTCATAGAAAAAGAGAGTGCTTTTTGATCTGTATATTGTATAAAAATACACAATAAAATGTAAAGTGTGATATAATGGAGAAAAGTCAGTTGCTGTCCGGTATTCTCGGGAATATTGAACAGATACTAATTTGATTACTACATAAAATTATACAATGACGGAGGATTTTTACATGAAAGTAGGATTAGCAGGAACAGGATGGAGAGCACAGATGTATGTGCGTGTAATGAAAGCGCTGGGAGAAGAATTTGAAGTATCGGCAGTGTATGTGCATTCAGAGTCCAGCAGGGAGCGGGAAGAGAAAAATTTTCCGGGGAAGGTGTATACAGACTATGACGAATTTCTGGCAACAAAGCCGGACTGTGTAGTCTTTATGTTAAAATACGGTGCTGCACTTCCATTTGCCGAGAAAGCCATGGAACAGGGAATTCCGGTTCTGTGTGAGACACCGCCTGCAGCAACAGTAGAGGAATTACAGGCCTGGTATCAGGCAAAAGAAAAATACAACGGAAAAGTACAGGTGGCAGAACAGTATTGCTTCCAGCCTTATTATCAGGCACTGATCCATATGATCGACCAGGGTAAACTGGGAACGATCAGCAATCTGGATATTTCCCAGGCCCATGATTACCATGGCATGAGCGTGATGCGACGATTACTCGGCACAGGTATGGAAAACTGCAGGATCACAGCCAGAACCTATGATTTTCCGGTGAATTATCACTGCGGAAGAGAGGGCCTTCATAAGGGGGAAAAAACCATCGTGGATACAAGAAAACGTGCAGAATTTGTCTTCCCGGATGGAAAGGTTGGATTCTTTGATTTTGCCGGTGAGCAGTATTTTAACTATTTCCGTACCCGTCATCTGACCCTTCAGGGAGATTGCGGAGAAGTTCATGATCAGCAGGCAGCCTGGCTTGGTCAGGACGGTTATCCGGTCCGGGGAAGCATCCAGAGAGACGAACTGGGACAGTATTCTAACCTGGAAGGCTACGGAATGAGAAGTCTGAGGCTGAACGGAGAGATTCTGTATAGAAATCCATATGCAGATAGAGATCTTCGTCTGACAGACGAGGAAATCGCTGTTGCCCAGATGATGGAAGGCATGAAAACATATGTAGAGACAGGAAAGGAAGTGTATCCGCTGGAAGAGGCACTGCAGGACACCTATCTGTTTCTGATGATGGATGAAGCGGCGAAGGAAGGAAAAGAGATCCAGACCCAGGATCAATGCTGGAAAAAACAGTAATGTATAAAATAAAAAACTTGAAATACCGTTTTTGACAGAGTATACTTTACCGCTGGAAAAATAAAACAACTGTGAGAATAAGACAGAAGGTTGTGTAGAAATGAGGGAAGATCATTGAAACAAAATTCAGGGCGACAGATGTCAGAATCTTTTCTGACAGCAGCTTTTTTATCTATATCCGGCGGTTTGCAGGATGCCTATACCTATATATGCAGAGGCGAGGTATTTGCCAATGCACAGACAGGAAATATTGTGCTCTTAAGTCAGAGCCTTGTGGAACGAAAATGGTCCACGGTGATCCATTACCTGATCCCATTGGGATTTTTTGCCATGGGAATCGTAGTGGCAGAAGGTATCCGGCAAAAATATAAAAATGTACAGAGGATTCACTGGAGACAGTTGGTTTTACTGATGGAAATGCTTTTACTGCTTGTGGTCGGATTCCTTCCAACAGCATGCAACCTTCTGGCTAATGCCATGGTATCCTTTGCCTGTGCCATGCAGGTGCAGACCTTCCGCAAAGTCAATGGCTATGCATTTGCCAGCACCATGTGTATCGGCAATATCCGAAGCGGCATGGAATCTCTGTGTGTCTATGGAAAGACAAAGGATAAAGAAAAACTGTACAAAGCCGGTCATTATCTTGGAATCATCGGAATGTTTGCAGTAGGTGCCGCTGTCGGAGGTCATCTGATCCTCCTGCTACATGAACGAACCATATGGGTTTCCTGTGGATTGCTTTTCGTGGGATTCCTCCTGATGTTTATCAAAGAAGAACTGGAAGAACATCCCCGGATCCTGGAAGAAGAGCAGGAGATTCGCAAGAATATTCAAAATATCCGCGAGGAAGCCAAAGAAGTAGAAAACATTATTAAAGAAGACTTGAAAAAATAAAACAGATCCGTATCTGTGTTGCTGTCCTGGATGATAGTTGCGGCATAGATACGGATCTTTCAGATGTTACGGTATTGTTTGTTCCGCTGATGCCGTCTGATCAGACGAAGTGTCCGGCCTGGTATGCGGTTGGTGTGCATCCCATATGTTCCCGAAATACTTTGGTATAATAAGAAGAACTGGAAAACCCGCATAGATTACTGATTTCAGTAATAGACAGCTGCTGGTCAACCAACAGAGGAAGGCTTTTCTCAATCCGGAAGGAAAGAAGATAATCAAATAAAGATTCATTCATATGTTTTTTGAAAAAGCGACAACACTCACTCTGACAGATATTTGCAGTTGCAGCAATATCAGCCAGAGTGATTTTTTCCGCGTAATGTTCCTGAATGTACATCAGAATATTTTTCAGACGATCGGTATGCTTAGATTCACTGTTTCCGGAACTGCTTGTCTGATGGGAAAGGTGGTTCCATAGAAACATCCAGATATGGGTGAGTCGCCATTGCAATTCCATCTCATAAGTGGCGGAGGGCTGTTTGGAAAGCATCCAGATGGCAGATAGTTCATCCAGCACCTCTTTTTGCCAGGGAATGTCAGGAGAAAATGCCAGACTATGCAGTCCGGGATGCTTTGTAATAGTGTTCAGATATTTATTCTGGATCACGCTGTCTTCATATCCGTAAAGAAAGCGGGGATGAAAGGTTGTGGAAATATAGATACAATCGGAATCATGACAGGAAGAACCGGTATGCAGACGGTTGCTGTTGCAGAAAAGCCCCTCACCGGCCTGCAGGTGATAGATGGTATCGTTAACCTGATATTGCATCTCGCCCTGAAGGAGAATCGTCAGCTCAATTTCTTTATGCCAGTGCCAGAGAAAAGACTTTCTTTCATAGCGGGAAAGCTGTTCGTAGCTTACGTTGACCGGGAAAGCATAGGTTCCGTGAGACTTTAATTCCTTTTTGTTGTTGTCTAACTGTAATTGCATGAAAAAACCTCAATATATTTATAAAGTAAGCTAATATAGTTATTGTGATGCTATATGATTCTCATTATAATGATAATTAGCAGATAGTCAATATCAGTATGTGAAAATAAAAAAGGAGAAGAAACATGAAAACAGCAAATGTAGCAGAAGCAGTAAAAAGTGAACATGCAGTTGCACTGTTGAAACAGATGTACGGAGAGAACAGAGTAGAGGAAAATGCAGCAAGATACCAGCTGGTAGCGGATGGATTTGCCAAAGAATTCGGAGATAAAGCCTTTGAATTCTTCTCAGCACCGGGAAGAACAGAGATTGGTGGAAACCATACGGATCATAACCACGGAAAAGTCCTGGCAGGAAGTGTACATCTGGATTGTGTGGCAGCAGCAGCACCCAACGGAACCCACACTGTAAACCTGATCAGTGAAACATATAACCAGCATCTGGTGATCGATCTGGATGACCTGGCCCCGACAGAAAAAACAACGGGAACCGAACCGCTGTTAAAGGGTATCTTTGCAGGACTGCTGGAAAAAGGATGTAAAGTAGAAGGATTTGATGCTTATGTAACTTCCAATGTGATCGGTGGGGCAGGGGTAAGCTCTTCCGCATCTTTTGAGATGCTGGTATGTGTTATTGTGGATCACCTGTTTAACGAAGGAAAGATTGGTGTTGTTACTTATGCAAAAGCAGGACAGTATGCAGAAAATAAATACTGGCTGAAAGGCTCAGGTCTTCTGGATCAGCTGGCATGCGCTGTTGGCGGTATGATTACCATCGATTTTGCAGATATCGAAAATCCGGCCATCCGTGAGATCAAATGTGATTTTGATGAGATGGGCCATGATCTGGTTATCATCAACACCGGAAAAGGTCATGCAGATCTGAGTGCAGAGTATTCTGCAGTTCCGAATGAAATGAAAAAAGTAGCAGAATACTTCGGAAAAGAAGTTCTGGAACAGTGCAAGGAAGATGATGTGATTGAGAATGTAAAAGCTATTCGTGAATTCGCCGGTGACCGTGCGGTTCTGCGTGCATTCCACTTCTTTGAAGAAAACAAACGTGTGGATGCAGAAGTAGAAGCACTGGAAAAGAAAGATTTTGCCACCTTCTTTAACAAAATCACAGAGTCCGGTGATTCTTCCTGGAAATGGCTGCAGAACTGCTACTGCAACGAGACTCCGGATGAGCAGTCCATCACGGTTGCTCTGGCTTTGACCAAACTGTATCTGGATAAGATCGGTCGTGGCGTGTGCCGTGTTCACGGAGGAGGATTTGCCGGCGTTATTGCTGCATTTCTTCCAAAAGAAGAAACAGAAGGATTTACAAAATATATCGACAAGGCACTGGGAGAGGGTTCTGCATATGTTATGCATATCCGTCCGCAGGGAGCTGTAAAAGTAGAATTCTAAGTATCTGAAAAAGGGTCTGCAAAGAAGAAGAAAATTCGAATTTGCAGACCCTTTTTTATAAAATAGTAACTGTTCAGTACCTTCACAGTTACGAGCAAAAATGCATTTAAAATCACCTTCGGTGATGGCATTTTTGCTTGTATATCTCGGGATTTTGGCATATTTATGCCAAAACACCTCGCGGGATAATGACTACTGAATAGTTACATAAAATAAAACATTACGCATAATAAGACAACCAACACGAATAGTCAAAAAATAATAAAAAACCCTCAAAAAGCAAATACATAATTTGCTTTTGCAATTGTGAAAATATGCACAATATGAATTGTCGGACAGGAGAAATATAATTGTAAGAACACAGACAGTGAGAACCGAAAAAATGGCGAATAACGCTGTGCGGTAAAGGTGGTGATTACAATTATAAGCTATGCGCCCGTGTGGAAGACAATGAGGGAAAAGTGCATTACGCAGTACGAACTGCTTCATCGGGGAATCGATAACAGAACATTAGATACTCTGCGTAAGAATGGAAATATGACATTATATACGTTGGAGAAAATCTGTAAAGCTTTAGATTGTAATCCAGAAGAAGTAGTAGAATTTACAGAGGATGAAGATAACACTTCCGAAAGGGAATAAAAATAAATGAGTGGGAAAAAAGAATGATTTTCGGCAGTCGGAAAGTAAATGAGCTTTATCAAAGATATTGCAGACAGGTGCTGAAAATCTTACGCAGTCCGTCTTATGATCTGACAGGTGAAGAATGTCGGGAAATATGGGATGAGATCTGGAAAGAGGCGATGCGCAGAAACAGGGAACTTCGGAAGTTAAAGAATGAAGAAGAGAGGCAGAGCTGGATATTGGCTATTGTGAAAAGAAAGCTGGAAGAGAGAAAACCGAAAGACAAAAAGTCTCAGATTATGAGACAAAAGAAGAAAGAATTATGGTAGAATGTGGGTAACTGGAAAATCAGACAGTTACCTTTTTTGGTGTGACAGATATGAGTGACAGAAGTCTGAAAGAAAATCCGGTGCATAGATATTTCAGCGAAGTGAAACAATGAAGATCAGAAGACAGGAGATGGAACAATGAAAAAATGGATCGTGATGCTGGCGGTACTTGTTATGTTCTGTCTGGTGGGATGCGGGGAAAAGCCGATGACAGCAGTGTATTTTCAGGCAGACGATAACAGCTGGTATTTTGCGGATCTGGACACGGACACGATTTTCTCCGGAACGATACCGGATAAGCTTACGGATGAAAACGGAAAGAAGCTGACAGAGGAAGATATGACGGACGGAGATATTTACCTGATCTATGGAGATGGTATTATGCTGGAAAGCTTTCCGGGACAGTATCCGGGAATTACAAAGATGGTGCGGAAAGAACAGGGCAATCAGGAAAAGGCCGATCAGTATCGGCAGGAGCTATCTTCCATGATGCGTCCGGTGGCTGTCGAGTGACAAAATAAGTTACTGTTCACTTCGTGCCCGGCAACTAAAATAAAACTTTTTTACACTAAAGTGTTGACAAATGAAAGAATAGAGCATAAAATAAGGATATCAAAAGCAAAACCGATGAGAAAGAGGAGTAAGCTTTAAAAGAAATTTCAGAGAGTGGCAGGTGGTGTGATTGTCGCATGGATTTTATAGCTGAATGGACTTTCGAGGGCAGCCCGAAATAAAGATTTTAAAGAGTAGGCACTGCCGGGAACCAAACCCGTTATCAATGAGGAACGTATGTTAGTACGTGTAAAGTGGACGATTCGTCAATTTGAGTGGTACCGCGATAATAAAGAATTTTATTACCGTCTCAAGCATAATTAGCTTGAGGCGGTTTTTGTTTTATAAAAAACAAAATTCCATCTCTTTTGCTTTTGAAACACTAAAAAAGAAAAAGAAAAGGAGAAAGAAATTATGAAGAAGAAAGTACTGGCAGTAATCTTAGGAGCAGTAATGGTAGCATCTATGGCAGGTTGCGGAGGAAGCGATACCAAGACTACAGATACAGCAGCAACAGAAACAACAGACAGCACCGATGATGCAGAAAACACAGAAACAGCAGAAGCTACAGATGGAGAAAGCTATACTATCGGTATTTCCCAGTTCGCAGAGCACGGTTCTCTGGATAACTGTCGTGAGGGATTTCTGGAAGGTCTGAAAGAAGAGGGTATCGAAGAGGGCAAGAACCTGACCGTAAAAGTAAATAATGCAGATGCAGATATGGGAACCGCATCCCAGATTGCACAGAGCTTCGTGACAGATAACATGGATCTGATCTGTGCAATTGCAACACCAAGTGCCCAGGCTGCCTACAACGCAGCAATGGAAAAAGGGATACCGGTTGTATACACCGCAGTTACCAATCCGGTAGAAGCAGAACTTGCAACGGATGACAAAATGCCGGTAGGTGCAGTTACAGGAACCAGCGATCAGCTTCCGGTAGAAGCACAGTTAAAGATGATCCGTGAGATCCTTCCGGATGCAAAAACCATCGGAATCCTTTACACCACCAGCGAAGCAAACTCTGTATACAGCATCAGTCAGTACGAAGAGCTGGCAGATCAGTATGGATTTACCCTGGAGACCGCAGGAATCACCAGCAGCTCCGAGATTTCTCTTGCGACCGCAGATCTGCTGACGAAAGTAGACTGCCTGACCAACCTGACAGATAACACGGTAGTCAGCTCTCTCCCGGCGATTCTGGATCAGGCAAACGAAAAAGGGATTCCGGTATTCGGAAGTGAAATCGAACAGGTGAAGATCGGATGTCTGGCGGCAGAAGGAATCGACTATGTCAGCCTTGGAAAAGACACTGGTAAGATGGCAGCGAAAATCCTGAAGGGAGAAGTAAAAGCAGAAGATATGGAATACCAGCTGCTGACAGAAAGTAACCTGTATGTAAACGAAAAAGTAGCAGAAAATCTTGGAATCACAGTTCCGGACAGCATGAACGACCGTGCAGTGGAAACATTTTCCGAGATTTCCGAGGGCTAAATAAAAGCGGAGGAAAAATGTGATGGATTTTATCATGACGATTGTGGAGCAGGGTCTGATCTACGGCATCCTGACTCTGGGTATTTATATAACATATAAGATTCTGGATTTTCCGGATCTGACTGTAGACGGAAGTTTCCCTCTGGGAGCAGCTGTGACAGCGGCACTGATTACACGTGGGGTCAATCCGTATCTGACTATACCGATAGCATTTCTGGTCGGTGTTCTGGCAGGTATCTGCACCGGTCTGATCCATGTGAAATGCAAAGTCCGTGACCTGTTATCCGGAATTATCATGATGACCGCACTGTATACTGTAAATCTGAAAATAGCGGGAACCAATAACGTTCCTCTGTTTTCTCAGGAAACTATGTTTAAAAACGGTATGCTGGAATCCCTCTTCGGAGAAACGATTCCGGGATACATGAAGATCGTTCTGATCTTACTTGTTGTTCTGATCGCAAAATTCCTGCTGGATTTTTATTTGCAGACCAAATCCGGGTATCTGCTGCGTGCAGTAGGAGATAACGATAATCTGGTAACTGCTCTGGCAAAAGACAAAGGAAATGTTAAGATTCTCGGTCTTGCCATCTCCAACGGACTGGTGGCTTTATCCGGTTGTGTATTTGCACAGGAACAGAAAGTATTCGATATTTCAACAGGTACCGGCTCTATGGTCATCGGTCTTGCCAGCGTCATCATCGGAACCAGCCTGTTTAAGAAACTGACATTTGTAAAAACGACAACAGCGGTTATCATCGGCTCGATTCTCTATAAAGGATGTGTGGCGATAGCCATCCGCTTCTTTGATCCACAGTCCATGAAACTGATCACTGCCGTACTGTTCCTGGTGATTCTTGTCATCAGTATGGAAAGAAAACAGAAAGCCAAAGGTATGGCAGAAGGTCAGAAAGGAGGAAAAAATGCTTGAACTTCAACATATTCATAAATATTATAATCCGGGTACGGTAAATGAAATGTGCCTGTTCGAGGATTTTAATCTTTCTATTAAAAAAGGGCAGTTTGTATCCGTAGTGGGGAGCAATGGTTCCGGAAAAACTTCTATGTTAAACATCGTATGCGGAAGCATCACACCGGACAGCGGGAAGATACTCATTGAAGGGCAGGATATTACCAAAGAAAAAGAATACCGTCGTCTGCGCCGAATCGGACGGGTATATCAGAACCCGGCAATGGGCACCTGTCCGAATATGACCATTCTGGAAAATATGTCCATGGCAGATCACAAAGGAAAATTCTTTGGTCTGAGCATGGGAACAAATAAGAGCAGAATCCCGTTCTATCAGGAACAATTGCGTCAGCTGAATCTGGGGCTGGAAGATAAGCTCCATGTAAAAGTCGGTTCTTTATCCGGCGGGCAAAGACAGGCAATGTCGCTTCTGATGTCTACGATGACACCGATTGACTTTCTGATTCTGGATGAACATACAGCTGCGCTGGATCCGAAGACCGCAGAACTGATTATGGAGCTTACCGATAAAGTTGTACGGGAGAAACAATTGACCACTATTATGGTTACCCATAATCTTCGTTATGCAGTGGAATACGGTGACCGCCTGCTGATGATGCATCAGGGACATGCAGTGATGGATCTGGAAGGAGACGAAAAGAAAAATATGAACGTTGATACGATTTTGGAGAAATTTAATGAAATCAGTATCGAATGTGGCAATTAACAAATTACGCGATGGATCAGTATCTTCACGATCACCTTCGGAGATGACATATAAACCATAACAGAAACAGACAAACAGACCGTCAGGAAGTGTGGGAAACATCCTGGTGGTCTGTTTTTTGAACTGCACACTCGAATCTGTATCCTGCGTGAATGATACAGTTATTTACGAAACGATGTACCGGTATATCCAGATAGCAATTAATCGTGTCTCTCATCCTCATTGTCATAGCACTCACAAAACCGCGCTGCGAATGCCGGTGGCTCGTCTTTGACGTACAGGTGGGAAATATCTCCGAAAGAACTCATACGGAAATATGCGATCCCCG
>NZ_JALFPR010000141.1:0-14889 GCF_022785585.1 Oliverpabstia sp.
CAGATAGCTCAGTTGGTAGAGCAGAGGACTGAAAATCCTCGTGTCACTGGTTCGATTCCGGTTCTGGGCATTATCGGTTCATCCGATGCCAGGAACAAAAAACTTTTCAAAAAAAGTTAAAAAAGTTCTTGACAATCTCGACTGGATAATATATACTACATTATGTTGTCAGCAACAAACACTTGCGGGTGTAGTTCAATGGTAGAACACCAGCCTTCCAAGCTGGATACGTGGGTTCGATTCCCATCACCCGCTTTTAACTGAATATCAGTTATTTATGCACGAGTGGCTCAGTGGTGGAGTATCGCCTTGCCAAGGCGAGGGTCGCGGGTTCGAATCCCGTCTCGTGCTTTTTTGCTATCTAAAATCGGGAGCAACAAATTCGTTGCTCCCGATTTTAGATTTCAAGTCTGTCAATAATCTCCACTATCTCATCATAATTCACAAATTCATTTACTATTTGATAATCCTTTATTCCTGCTAAAACAGTTATCGCTAATAATACAAGAAATATCTTTTTAAACTTTTTCTTCTTAAATCTTATAACACCAAATATAATCGTCAGTACTACCAGCACAAAAAGAAATATATTAAATACTATAAACAGTATTCCCAAAATTCCTATGAAAGGTATTACACTTAAACTTCCCATATATGCTCCCATCAACCATTTGCTGCATACCCATCTGATCCCTGCCTCAATATCGACAATAGCACTTTGTCATTTCCTTTTCAAGCTTTTGGCAGAGTATTTTTAATTTGCAGAAAAGCAATTTCCTGTAAATTAAAAAAGAGAAACGCTGTATCTTCAACGTTTCTCTTATCTTCAACTACTGCCGCAGACCGGAATCGAACCGGTACGGGTATCACTACCCACGGGATTTTAAGTCCCGGGCGTCTGCCAGTTCCGCCACTGCGGCATATACATATGAATACGGCTTCAATCGTGGGCATACGTGCAAGCACTGTCCCAGCTAGCTAACTTTCATACGCACTAATGGATGGAGGTGGATTTGAGCCTTTTTGCTATCATTTCAGCAATCTCAACTCTGAACTACCTTTATCCGATGGATGGAGGTGGATTCGAGCCTTTTTGCTATCATTTCAGCAATTTCAACTCTGAACTACCTTTATCCTAATGGATGGAGGTGGATTCGAACCACCGAAGCAATTTGCAGCAGATTTACAGTCTGTCCCCTTTGGCCACTCGGGAATCCATCCATATCTTGTCAAAGCATTCACACGCTCTGACAAGATAGAATTATAACGCAATCTTTTTTAAATTGCAAGTCTTTTCTAACTGATTTGCAAGATATTTTTAGTTTTTTAATTATTGAGAACTGTGGATGCATCTCCCTCTTTCTCAGCAGCTTCTTCGTCCTTCTTCTGTGGAAGTTCACATCCCCTGCACAGGACAATTGCTTCCAGCGGGGACATCTCCAGTTCCAGGTAGCCTGCCACTACCGGGTATTCTTTCTGTTCCATATCGTAGGCGATGGCGTTGCTGTCAAGAATTCTGGTCATGGTAGTATCGACACTTCTGCTGATACCGGTCTCCCATACCGGAATCTCTACTTTCTTGTTTTCGTTGTTGTTATTGATGACAACGACAACCTGCTCGTTTTCATTGAAACGCCCAAAGGAAATCAGATTATAGTCTTCTTTCAGCATCTTTACAGATCCGTATTTTAATACCGGCAGTTCTCTGTGCATCCGGATCGCATCCCGGTAGAACTGTACCAGATACTGGTCCTCATGTCCCCACGGATACGTTCTCCGGTTATCCGGATCGGTGAAACCACAGACACCGGCTTCATCTCCATAATAAACAGTAGGAGCACCCGGCCAGGTCATCTGAATGGCAACTGCTTCTCTTAAAATAGCCTTGTTGATTCCTTCCTCGGCTGCTCTCGCGCCAACTGTATTGATACGTCCTACACGGCTGTTGGTTCTCGTAAGAAATCTGGAATGATCGTGATTATCCAGCTCGTTCATCGCAGTCAGAAGAGACGGTGCATAGAATCGTGAACCGTTATAGCGCATGGAATCACGGAAACACTCTGCATTCCCTTTCAGATCCTGCCGGTACTGATCACTGTGCTTTTCAAGTCCGGTCAAAAACCAGGAAATCGGCTCCATAAACGCATCATAGTTCATAACGGTATCCCACTGATCTCCCTGCAGCCACGGACTGGCATCTCCGTAGTGTTCTGCGATAATGATCGCCTCCGGATTAGCCTCTTTTACCACCTTTCGGAACTGCCTCCAGAACTTATGATTGTACTCCGCACTGTGCCCCAGATCCGCTGCCACATCCAGACGCCAGCCATCCACGTAAAACGGTGCAGAAACCCATTTTTTCGCGATGCGCAGGATATCCTCGTATAGTTTTTCAGAATCTTCATAATTCAGCTTTGGAAGTGTATTATGTCCCCACCAGCCGTCATAGAATTCATTGTAAGGCCAGCAGTGTTCATTATGGAACTTAAAAAAGCTGTGATACGGGCTGTCTCCACTGATAAATGCGCCTTTTTCGTAGCCCGACTGATTTTCATAGATCCGTTCCCGGTCCAGCCATTTGTTAAAGGATCCACAATGGTTAAATACACCGTCCAGGATCACTTTCATGCCTCTTTTGTGGATCTCTTCCACCAGCTCGATGAACAGCTGATTGCTGGCTTCCAGATTTTCTTTGTTGGTCACACGGTCAATATATCGTTTGGCATGGGTATTGTCTTTGTCCCAGTCTGCCAGCAGATTACCCTCGTCGTGAACGATCTTTCCAAAATGCGGATCCACATAGTCATAATCCTGAATGTCATACTTGTGGTTCGACGGTGATACAAAGATCGGATTCAGATAGATGACTTCCACACCGAGATCCTGCAGATAGTCCAGTTTATCCATAACACCCTGCAGATCGCCACCGTAGAAATTGTTCACGTCCATATTGTCCGGGATCTTGCTCCAGTCTTCGATCCGTCTGCTGTGACCGGAAATATAAAAATATTCATTGGTCAGCACATCGTTGGAGCTATCTCCGTTATAAAAACGATCCACAAAAATCTGGTACATTACCGCCCCTTTTGCCCAGTCCGGTGTATGGAATCCCGGGATAATACCAAAAGAATACTGTTCCTGCAGCTGACGGGTCACACCAAGTTCATTGTAATAACAGACAATTTTTCCTGCCCGGATCTCAAAATAATAATGGATCGGTTCACTTCCCACCGGAATCTGAATCGCATAATAATCAAATCCTTCCCGGCTCTTCTCCACTTTCATCTCTTTGCGGATCGTACCGCTGATAAAATAAACAGCATCTACATTGTTTTTCAGTGTCCGGAATCGAACCGTGACGATATCTCCCGGTTCCGGTTCCATCGGTGTTCTGTACTGTGCTGTCTCATCGCTGTATAAGGCCCGTTTATTAAATACCGGTCGCATTTTATTGATATATTCCTGTGCACGGAGTACATTATTCAAATCTTCCATGTTTTCCCTTCCCTTCTCGCAGTCGCTTATATGTAACCGTTCAGTACCCGCGCAGGATACCGCCTGCTAAATAGTTACACTTATATTCTATTTTATTCTCATCCTTCTCCTGTCAGTGCAGGAAAATGCTTTTTCATGATATCACCAAGCCACTGGATCACAGGCCCCAGAGCCAGGATCATAATGACAGTCATCGCTCCAATCTTTCCGCCAAAGGAAAACCCGATCATAGTTACCGAAAAATCAAAGGCGATCCGTATCACCTTAAACGGTACTTTTGGCAAATGTCCGGAAATAATAATTGGAATGGCATCATACGGAGCTGTTCCCATATCCACATCCACATATAAAGCAACTGTCAGAATGAACAGTATCACCGATGGAATCAGTACTGCGATCCGAACCGGCAACGTGGTAAAAAAATCTGCCGGCAGTACCCGGTTCCAGATCCATGTGAAGAAGTCTACAAAGTATCCGATGAGAAACATATTCGCCAGTGTTCCAAAGCCAAGATTTCTTCCTCCGAAGATTACAACCAGTATCAGAAGCACCGTGTTCATCAGTGCCTGCCAGTTTCCAAAACTCATACCGATCTTTGCGGAAATCGCTTTGTTCATCATACTGCACGGATCTGTTCCCATATCCACCAGCAGTAACAACGACAATGCAAATCCCATTCCGAATACTGCCAGCAGTACCACGCCAAGTCTCCGCCAGAAATGTTCTTTCTGATAAAATCCCTGCAAAATCGCTTTCATATATCGCAAACTCCTTTATTTTCTGCTAATACTTTTCCATTTTATTATAGCTTCCTGTGAATTGCAAATATTATTTTCCCGTATAAGCCACGATTTTTCCGTTATTGATAGCAGGGCACCGGACTTGAGCCGGCGAACCGGTTATTGATATGCAAGAAAGAAAAAAAGACAGCCAAAGCTGTCTTTTTTGGAGAAGGTATTTCTCTTATGGGGTGTAGCAAAAACTATATAATGTATTGGGGGGTTTTTACAGTTATTATAATAGCATGTAGCCAGGGAAAAGTGTGCACAAACATGGATTTTTTTTGTACAGTTTTTTATTCATTTTTTTACAGATAAAAAATCTCTTATTTTTTCTCTTCGGAATTTTATACAATTTCCCCGGAAGCTGCCGCATTTTTTTCCTCTTCGAATAATTTTTCGAATTCTGTTCTTCCAATCTTCTCTTTTTCCAGAAGAAGCTGTGCACAGTGTTCCAAAACATATCTGTGTGCCTGGATACTTGCTTTCGCTTTTACATAACACTCATCGATAATTTCTTTTACTTCCCGATCAATCGCTGCCGCTGTCGTCTCGCTGAATCCACGGCTGTGCGCCAAATCTCTGCCGATAAAGACTTCGTCCTGCTCATCACCGTAGGTCACCATACCCATATTGGCAGACATACCATATTTTGTCACCATTGCTTTGGCGATGCCTGTGGCACGGCGGATATCTTCGGATGCACCGGTGGTGATATCGTCAAAGATCAGTTCCTCTGCGATTCTTCCACCAAGGCATACTTCAATATTTTCCAGCATCTTTCCTCTGGTATTAAACATCTCATCCCGGTTCGGAAGCGGCATCGTATAACCCGCTGCACCGGCTCCCGTCGGAATAATGGAGATTGTATACACCGGATCCATCTTTTCGAGCACATGGAACAGGATTGCGTGACCTGCTTCATGGTACGCTGTGATCTTTTTCTCTTTTTCCGAGATCACGCGGCTGTGTTTTTCCGTTCCGATACCGACTTTGATAAATGCTTTCTGGATATCTTTCTGGCAAAGGAACTGACGATCCTCTTTTGCTGCCAGGATGGCCGCTTCATTCAGCAGATTCTCCAGTTCCGCTCCTGTAAATCCTGCGGTGGTCTGTGCGATCTGTGGCAGATCCACATCATCTCCCAGGGGTTTGCCCTTTGCATGAACCTTCAGGATCTCCTCTCTTCCGCGGACATCCGGTGCACCTACCGCGATGGTACGGTCAAATCGTCCCGGACGAAGAATGGCCGGATCCAGGATATCCACACGGTTGGTTGCTGCCATCACGATGATTCCCTCATTAACTCCGAAACCATCCATCTCTACCAGTAACTGGTTCAGCGTCTGTTCTCTTTCGTCATGACCGCCGCCCATGCCGGTTCCTCTTCGTCTTGCCACAGCATCGATCTCATCAATAAAGATAATACACGGGCTGTGACGTTTTCCTTCCTCAAAAAGATCACGGACACGGGAAGCACCAACACCGACAAACATTTCCACAAAATCAGATCCTGAGATAGAAAAGAACGGAACGCCCGCTTCCCCTGCAACTGCTTTTGCCATCAGTGTCTTACCGGTACCCGGAGGGCCTACCAGAAGTACACCTTTCGGGATTCTTGCACCTACTTTGTTATATTTATCCGGGCTTTTCAGGAAATCAACGATCTCTTTCAGATCTTCTTTTTCCTCCTGCAGACCGGCAACATCACGGAAAGTAAATCGTTTGCCGGATGGTTGCGTCAGCTGTGCACGGCTTTTGCCAAAATTCATCATTTTGCTTCCGCCGCCACCGCTTCCGGCGTTTCTTCCCATCAGCATAAACAGCAGAATCACCATCACACCAAGAGAGGCGATCGGAACACCCACGCTGAGCAGTTTACTTTCCTTCGGTACATCTGTCATCTGATAAGATACATTTGCATCTTCCAGCATCTGACGTACTTCTTTGACATCGTCAATATACATATCTTTACTTCTTCCGTTCATAAGAACCGCAATCAGCTGGCCGGTAGGCGTCTGCTGGTTCTGATGAATCACTGCCTCTGCCACCCGATGATTTTCCAGATCCTCTTCCAGTTCTTTATAGGAATAGTTATTCTGCGTCTGCAGCTTCTCGCCAAGATAGGACAATCCGACAATCATCAGCACCATTACAATCAGCCAGACTCCTACCCCTTTCAGTTGTTTTGACACGTTGTTTCTCCTTTCGGGTCTGAGGTACGCAGGAAATCTCTACGAAATATTTTCCGGAAGATACCCTGCGTACACTCTATATTTTTTTCAGTCTGTGACTGTTTTTATTCATTTATAGTAACTGTTCAGTACCTTCACAGTTACGGTTTCCCAGGTTATTATTCTTCTCCTGCACCCGGTTCTACCACGCCGATAAACGGCAGATTTCTGTAACGCTGTGCGTAATCCAGACCATAACCTACAACAAATTCATCCGGAATATTAAAACAGGTATAATCTACATGTACTTCTTTCACACGACGTTCCGGTTTGTCCAGCAGTGTACACAGTTTCAGGCTTGCCGGATTTCTCTTTTTCAGAATCTCGATCAGATAACTTAAAGTACGTCCGGAATCAATGATATCCTCCACGATCAGAACATCTCTTCCTTCCAGCGGCTGATCCAGATCTTTCACAATTTTTACAACACCGCTTGATTTCGTGTCATCTCCATAGCTGGATACGGACATAAAGTCCATGGTTACCGGTACACTGATTCTTTTTGCAAGTTCGCATGCAAAAAATACGCCACCTTTTAATATACAGATCAGATGTACGCATTTTCCTTCGTATTCTTTGCTGATTGCCGATCCTATCTCCTGAATCCTCTTTTCTACATCCTCTTCGCTGATCAATACACTGATTTTATCACTCATGAGTACTTCCTCCTTTAATCTCTGCCTGTAAGATTCGACTGCTTTGCTCCTTCACTTTATACGCTGCGCTGATTCTGTCTCCTATGATCCACAGGATCTCAGAACCGTCTGCCAGAAGCCACAGCTGATCCCGTTCTTCCACCGGGATCTTTCGGTCGATCAGGTAATCTTTCAGTTTCTTACTGCCTCCTCCGTCAAAAAGACAGATCCGATCTCCCGGCTGTCTGTGTCGGATCACCAGTTTCTGTTCTATTCTATCATAATCAAACCATTTCGTATACTTCTTTTCCTGTATTTTCCCAAAATCACGGGAAATCAGACTTACTGTAAGAATCAGATCTCCTGCCTGAAAAGATTCTGACTGCGAACTCTGTACCGTTACCGGAATTGCTTCATTTTTTCCGGTATTGCTGGTTTTTTCTTTTTTCTGTCCCAGCAGAATCCCATCATAGGTTCGCCTTGCCTGCATCTCATAAGGAAGATCTCTTCTTGCCCCTACCTTCTGTTTCCATAACTGCTGCACCGCTTCTATATGGATTCTGGTAAAATTCTTCTGTTTCCCTGAAATCTCTTTTAAAAGTGTGTGTATGATCTGCCGGCTGATCAGATCCGGTTCTTTTTTCAGTGCTTCTAAAAGTATAGCACCATCTGCATCTTCTTTTACATATTGTTTTCTCTCTTTCTCTGCCACCCGGGCAAGCACTTCTCTGGCTTCTTCCAGTTCTTCGCTCAGCTGTGCCATATGCCTCACTGCCTGTGGATTAACCTCTGTTTTCAGTTCTTCCAGCACATGATGCCGGATCCGGTTTCTGGTATAATCATCTTCCAGATTACTGCTGTCTGTTCTCCAGGACTGTCCTGCCTCTTCCAGATATGCCAGAATCTCCTCTTTTCCCAGACAGAGTAATGGCCGGATCCGATTGCCGGATACCGGTTTCAGGCTGCAAAGACCCGCTATGCCTGTTCCTCTCACCAGGTGATGAAGCATCGTTTCCGCAAGATCATCCTGATGATGGGCAAGAGCAATCTTTCCTCCGCCGGCCTCTTCACAGACTTTTGTAAAACACCGATACCTTGCAAGCCTTCCCGCCTCCTCAAGACCTGTTTTTTCCCGGTTGGCAATTCCCTGTACATCCTCATGAAACACCTGGCAGACAATTCCTTCTCCTTCACAGAGTCGTCGAACAAAGGCCTCGTCATCATCTGCCTCCTTCCCCCGCAGCTGATGATGTACATGAACCGCCTTCAGCGAAATTCCCCATGATTCTTTCCACTTTGAAAGGAGCTTCAGCAGGCACACCGAATCTGCCCCACCGGAAATCCCCAGTACAATGGTGTCACCCGGTTCGATCATGTGGAATTTTTCCACATATGTTTTCACTTTCTGTTCTGTTTTCCACATCGTTTTATCAGTTTGTCCACTTCTGCCTTTTGTAGTCATTTATTTTCTCCATATTCCCGCAACCAGGACTGTCATGTCATCTTTTGCCCGGTAGTCTGCATACTGTAATGTTTTTTCCAACAGATGCCTCCCCAGTTCTTTTGGCATCTGTTCCTGTGCCTGCAGAATCCACTCCTTTAAGATTTCTTCTCCGGGCTCTTCCCCAAAAGCATCCAGTACACCATCCGTGACCATTACCAGATAATCACCGTCATATAATTTTTTTGTTGTTTTTTCAAATTCCAGTTTCTGTACCAGTCCTGCTGCCATACTGGTAGAAGTGATCGTCTCCACCCAGTTGCCTCTCCGTATAAACGTTGTAGCAGCCCCTGCCTTTAAAAATTCGCAGATGCCCGTATACAGATCCAGCGAACACACATCCAGGCTGGAAAACATCCCACCTTTTCGCTGTAAGATCAATGCCGAATTCACCATTCGTACCGCTGTCTCTCTGGAGAACCCCGAAGTTACGAACTGTTCCAGTAATTCTACCACAGTTTCACTTTCCTTACTCGCCTCCATACCGGACCCCATCCCATCCGAAAGACACATCGTAAATTGTTCATCTGTGGCTGCACAGGCATAATTATCCCCGGAAATCGTCTCCCGTTCTTTCGTGACTCTGGCCACACCGTAAAGCACTTTATAGTTCACATCCTCACAGAACAGTACCGTACGCCACTCGCTGTTCAGTACGGCCTTACTGTCCTGTGACGGAACCATCCGACAGCCACACACATGTGAAAGATGCTTCGCGACTTCTTTCATGGTCAGACATTGTCCTCCCCGTGTGCGCATCGTGAGGGAAATCCGTTTCTTTTCGTCCTGTCGATCAAGAAACCAGATCTGTTTTACCAGGATTCTCTGTTTATGCATATATTTTCGCATCCGCTCTTCTTCCTCATCCGGCAGGATACACACCGCACTGACATCAGACGAAATTTTCCGGATCGTCCGCGCCACCTCCTGTAGCTGTTCCGCCACAGCAATCCTGTTTTCAATCAGCCGATTGCGATACAACAATTCTTCTCTGGTTTCAAAAAAGATGCGCTGCAGCTCCTCTGTAAACCTGAAAGCCTGGTGGCACTGCCCAAGCCATTCACTCTGTGCACGTAAAAAGCGGTCGGGATTGCCCTCTTCTATGATCTGCAGCAGTTCAAATACCTGCTGGCTGGTTCGCGGATCAAGATCTGACCAGCAGTTTTCTCTTCCGGAGCACTCCATGCACACCCGCTGTTGCACCTGCACAAACATATCCTGTACTTCTGCCTGGCTCAGCTGTTCCTGCCTGCTGGGCATCTCATAGAACGTATGAGCAAGTTTCTGTAAAGACCGTGCATACCGGTCAATCTTTTCTTTCTGTGGATAAACATCGTATACCGGACGACCCTTTTTTCTCCCCGTGAAAACAAGTTTTGCCATGTCCCGTAGTATCAGCACTGCACTGACTGCGAGCATGGCAACCATCCATATCTGCATGCATCCATAACCCCCTTACGGCATCTTACGCTGATAACTGCTTCCTCTTTTCACAGTTACTCCTGAAAACTTATTATAGATGACATGCTGCAAAAAACTTGTCAAACAGACAGGCTGTCCGGTCAGAAATTTTTGACACGAACAACCATTTTTTGCTTATTTATTTTCTTTAAAGATAATCTCGTTGTCCTTTACCAGACCGATCTTCTCTTTTGCAATCTTTTCCGCATATTCGTCGCTCTGCATATATTCCTGCATATCTTCAATATCTTTGGTACGGGCCTCTTCTGTCGTTATCTCTTCTTCAAGCTGAGCCTTTCTGTTTTCATTTGTCTGATATTTCACCTGCAACGAATGCTCTTTGAAAGCAAGCAATACCACCAGCATACAGACTACCATACTGATAGAAATCATCGCGACTCTATTCTGAACCTTTATCCGTCGTGCTCCTGCGTTTTTTCCTCGCGCAGCACTTTTCCTTTTTTTCATTCCACGCTCCCTTACTTTTATCTAACCCCGGGCCTTTACGTATTTTTAAACAGAATTTACGCATTTTTACAAGTAAAAAAATTGTAACTCTTTGTAAACAAAAATGCAACCTTTTTGCCAAAATAAATGCAAATTCTCTATAAAAATGCCCGATTCCCCAATACCAGACACCTGCTCCCAGCAAAATTCCGCAAAGCAGATAACACCGCACGCTTCCCCCGTTCTCTCTCAGACACATAAAAAATAAAAAAAGCCCGGCTGCGCTCCAAAACAAAATATCCACCGCAGTATCCAGACTTTTCACCCGTTTTCCTATTATCCGAAAGATTCGGATCCCATCATAAACCAGAACAAGAAGAGCACCGCAGATCATACTTTGTACCAGCAGTTCCAGCTCTCTCCCCATATAGGTGCTCATCTACTGAAACAGCCTTTTTAACAGGCTTCCTTTCTTTTTTTCTTTTCTCCCCTGTGTATAGATCAGACTGTCTACTTTTCCCTCAATCTCTGCCTCTCCCTTCTCAAGCTCCAGACGGCATACATGGAGGCTGCTTCCCCTGATCGCCAGTGTACCCTGGCTCGTTTCCATAAAAATGTTTTCTTCATCAAATGATTTCATCTCAGTGACCCCGGTGATCAATCCATGCCCTCTCTGTTCCAGATGGAGGCTGTGCGTTACTTCTTTCTTTTCTTCCATATAAAAATCCCTCCATACAATGTACTGATACATTATATGAAGGGATCCTACTTCTCATGTTATTTCCTTCGCTGTTCCTCTGTGCCCTCTCAAAAGGCTTATGCCGGACTGTCCTTTTTGCTCTACAGATAACGATACAGTTCCTGAGCCTCTTCTTTCTTCACAGTCTCCTGTACATTCAGCACTTCCACTCTGACAGCTTTGCTGCCGAACTGGATCTCCAGAACATCTCCTTCCTTCACCTGTGCAGACGCTTTCGCCGGGCGGTCATTGATCAGGACTCTTCCTGCATCACAGGCCTCATTTGCCACAGTTCTTCGTTTGATCAGGCGGGAAACTTTCAAATATTTATCTAATCTCATAAGTAAATTATTCGTTTACCAGATCTTTCAGAGCTTTTCCAGCTTTAAATTTTGGAGCTTTGGAAGCTTTGATCACCATGGATTCACCGGTAGCCGGGTTTCTTCCTTCTCTTGCTGCTCTTTCAGATACTTCGAAAGTACCGAAACCTACCAGCTGTACTTTTTCTCCTTTTTTCATTTCTTCAGATACTACATCGATAAAAGCTTTTAAAGCAGCTTCTGCATCCTTTTTAGATAACTGTGTCTGTTCAGCCATAGCTGCAACTAATTCTGTTTTGTTCATGATATTCCTCCTGTTTCGTAAATTAGTAATTACATACCTTATAGCTTTTTCGTACCTTCCCAGGCTTTTCCTGCTGAATGGTTTACAACGCTACACCTATTTATATACTGCCTCTCTTGTTTTGTCAAGGTTTTTAGGTGTTTTCGCCCTTTTTCACAGCTATTTTTCAGCAGAAACTCTGTAAAAAACGTTGCCATGGCTGCCAGAGTGCTGTTGCCTGTTCTATTTTTTCAATGTTTTTTCTGGATATCCATACCTTCTGACTGGATGCATAATAGTTTACCAGTTTCCAATACCTCCACGGATAAGAAAGGCACAGTTTCAGATGTTTCCACTCTTCCACAGACAGCGATCGCTTTCGATTATACTGTTCTGCCATTCTTCTTCCAAGCTCAGGATCCCAGTTATGTTTTTCCAGGATTTTTCTCATAAACAGACACAGATCTTCTGTCTGTGATCCACAATGCCAGTAATCAAAATTCATAAAACCTATGCCTTCCCGCGTAAAAATAATGTTATGCTGGTTACAGTCCCCGTGACATACCTCCTGCCTGTGTTCTTTACAGAATCTTTCATAATCGGAGTCTTCCAGTTCTTTTACCATTCCCTCCCCTGCTTCCAGAAAAGCAGTGATGCTCTGCGCCAGCCGCTCTTCAAACGGGTTTTTCGCCTTCTTTTTCTGTACAAATTTTCTGGTTCTGCGAAGTTCCCGGTTGTGTCTGCGGCACTCTTCCAGAAGATCTGCCCCGGGCATATCTTCGTCCTGCTCTGCCTGCATTACCGTATGTAGTTTTGCCATCGCTTCCATACTGCTTAAAATATCTTCCCCGGATCTGGTGTTACATTCCGTTCCCTGAAACCATTCTTTCACTACATAGGGAATCCCGTCTTCTCCCGTAGTGACCACCTGTCCTTCCAGATTTTCCTCCACCTGATCCACCAGTAAGAACCCGGTCTCCTTGCAGCGTTTCTGTATTTTTCTCTGCTGCTCCAGCCTCCCGGGGGAGCCCCAATATTCGCGGATACTTTTCCATCCTTTCTCCGTCTGACAGATCAGCGCTCCCCTGCCCCGCAATACCGTCTCCGCGGTCAGACCATACTGTTTCAACACCCCCAAACCACGATCGTACAATCCTGTTCCCCCTTTACTTCTCGCCGTTCTGTCTATTCTATGTAAAGGCGGAAGGGATTATGTCCATCTGTGCTTTTCCTTCTCTCCGGTTTTCCTGACGGATGTTTTCTGTTTTGTTTTTCTCTTTTTCGTTTTGTATCTTTACTCTCCAAGATGCAGATACTTCTCCCTGGTCGCCATTCCTCCCCGGATATGGCGTTCCTGCTTGTTGACATCCAGCACATTCCGGACCGCCCGTGCCAGGGATGGGTTGATCTGCTGAAGACGATCGGTACAGTCTTTATGTACCGTAGACTTACTGATCCCGAATTGCTTCGCCGTCTGCCGCACCGTAGCTTTTGTTTCTATGATATAGCCCGCAATTTCTACTGCACGCTCCTCAATATAATCCTTCACGATAAAATCCCCTGCGTACATTATTTTTACAATGTATGCGGGGGATTGGGGTGGTATGTCTGCGGAACACCTCGATATAATAGATATAATACAGTCTCCGCTTTTTCTTTTTTAAATTTCCTTTGCCAAAACATCTTTTTACCGATATATTTATTACTGGTTATATTTATTTCAAGATGTCAGAGTTAAATTACAAGCACAAAGGAGTGTTTTCTATGTCTGATCAATTCAATTTATCTTCCGTTCCTTCCTTTTCCATCTCCCGGATATCCCCGGAGGATCTCCCCACGGTACTTGACTGTATGAACGAAATCTACCGTGAACTCCCCGAAAAAAGCTGGTTCAGTATGGATGAACGGGAAGATCTGATTCGTTATATGACAGTCTCCGGGTTTGGGTTGAAAGCGGAGGCAGTTGCTGCGGATGGCAGAAAGGAACTGGCGGCAGTTTTTGTGGCACGGACTTCCGATCTCGGTGATGAAAACCTGGGAAGTTATCTGGAACCGGATGATTTACAGCTTTCTCTGGTGGCACATATGGAGATTGTCATGGTGCGCAGTTCCTATCGTGGCAATGGATTGCAAAAGAAACTAATGGAAGCCGCAGAAGAGCAGCTTCGTTCTGCCGGTTTTCGCTGGCTGATGGGAACCGCACATCCGGATAATGTGTACAGTGTACATAATTTTGAGCAGCTGGGGTATAAACTTGTAACAAAAGCCCTCAAATACGGTGGGCTTGCGCGGTATATTTTCTGTAAGAAAATCTGACTATTTTTAAACGATTTTCACTAACTTTCTCTTTACTTTCTTACCGTTTGCTGTACAATAATATTATTGAGAATATTTCTCGGTAACATTACTGATAAAGCGGAGGATACGATACTATGAAGAAACTGAAAGTAAAAAAAGGCAGTACCTGTATGGCATGTCTGGCATGTGTCAGAGCCTGTTCCGAGTCTTTCTATAAAGAATTCGACCCGGACAAATCCTGCATCCAGATCGTAGAGAAAAAATCTGTTCGCCCAATGGCCTGCCCACAGTGCGGCAAATGTGCGGAAGCCTGTCCGGAAGGTGCAATCACACAGAATCCAAAGGGTGTTTATATGATCAACAAGAAAAAATGTACCGGCTGTGGCAAATGTGCAGAAGCCTGTCCATTTGGTCTGATTGTAAAAACAGAGGGCAACCCGGCATCCAAATGTATTGCCTGCGGCATCTGTGCAAAAGCATGTCCGATGGATGTACTGGAAGTTGTTGATGAGTAATTTTCTGTAAACACGGATTTTAGTCCGTTATTTATGTAAATCAAAAGTAACTATTCAGTAGCCACTGTCCCGCGAGGTGTTTTGACATGAATATGTCAAAATCCCGAGACATACAAGCCAAAATGCCATCACCGAAGGTGATTTACGCGAGCAACGAGTCAAAGTCCGTGCTTGCACGGAAC
>NZ_JALFPR010000154.1:0-39193 GCF_022785585.1 Oliverpabstia sp.
TATACCAATGCCTTGTGGTACACATCCTGGTATCTGCACTTCTGCAGATATTCCATGTAGAATTTCTTGTGTGCTTCGTTCTTAAAAGTTATTGTGCGAGTAGATTTCCCGCTGTTTGCACCTAACGCTGTACCTGTCATCGTCATGACCTCCTATAAAATTTCTAATAATAATGTTTTGATGAAAATTGGGTAATTTTAGAAATTGCGATAACTTGAGTAACTTCGCTGAATATTGTGGATACTCATTTTACTCAAACCATGATGTGAGTAATACTCAATTTGAAGTGATTTTTGACGATTTTTGGCGGTGCCTGACGGTATTTCCGCTTTTTATCCTCAGAACAGGAAAAAGGCCCCGAAAACCTTATAACCACTAGAAAATGCTGTGTTTATAAGGCTTCCGAAGCCTTAAATCATTTCATGTTAAATTTACTTGAAAAGTTCGCTTAAATGCCCATCTGTTTTGCAACTTCTGCTGCAAAATCTTCTTCTTTCTTTTCGATACCTTCACCGGTCTCGTAACGAACGAAGCCTTTGATGGTAACGTTTGCACCATTTGCTTTTGCAACTTCTGCAACATATTTTTCTACTGACTGTTTTCCGTCTTCTGCTTTAACATAAACCTGATCCAGCAGACAGATTTCTTTCAGTTCTTTATTGATACGTCCGCTGATCATACCCTGAATAACTTTTTCCGGTTTCTGGGACTCTTTCGGGTCGTTCTGGATCTGAGCCATCAGGATTTCTTTTTCGTGAGCAATGTACTCTTCGCTTACTTCGGATCTATTTGTATATTTCGGGTTCAGAGCTGCTATCTGCATAGCTACGTTCTTAGCCATCTCTTTGATTTCATCGTTTACAACGTCTGTTACAACGTCAACCAGAACACCGATTTTTCCACCCATATGAGTATAGGAAGCTACGAAACCTTCTGTTTCTTCTACTTTCTGGAAACGACGAATCTTCATGTTCTCGCCGATTACTGCAACCTGTCCAGCCAGAGCTTCGTTTACAGTTTTGGTTGTATCGAATTTCCATGTCTCAGCCAGGAATGCATCGATATCTGCTGCTTCTGTTTCCAGAGCCTGCTCAGCAACCTGTGCAACGTATGCCTGGAATTTTTCGTTTTTAGCAACGAAGTCAGTTTCAGCATTTACTTCTACAGCGACAGCTTTTTTGGAATCTTCTGCAACTTTCAGCATTACGATACCTTCTGCTGCGATTCTGCTTGCTTTTTTCTGTGCAGTTGCAAGACCTTTTTCTCTCAGGAATTCCATAGCCTTGTCCATATCACCTTCAGTAGCTGTAAGAGCTTTCTTACAGTCCATCATACCAGCGCCGCTGATTTCTCTTAATTCTTTTACCATTGCTGCTGTAATAGCCATTATGATTTCCTCCTAAAATTGAGTTTTTACAGTTACTCAGCTGCCGGAGAATACCTCTCCGACAGCTGAATGGATACAAAATCTTACTCTTCTACTGCCTCTTCAACAGCCTCTTCAACGAATTCTTCCTCGCCTGTTGCACCCTGATTTGCTTCGATAACAGCATCTGCCATTTTGGAAACAATCAGTTTTACGGCACGGATAGCATCATCGTTACCCGGGATAACATAATCCAGTTCTTCCGGATCACAGTTGGTATCACAGATACCGATCAGCGGGATTCCAAGAGTATGAGCTTCCTGAACACAGATTCTCTCTTTTTTCGGATCTACGATAAAGATTGCATCCGGGATTCTCTTCATGTCTTTGATTCCGCCCAGGTTTTTCTGCAGTTTATCCAGCTCTTTTTTCAGTGCGATAACTTCTTTCTTCGGCAGAACATCAAATGTTCCGTCTTCCTGCATAGCTTCAATCTCTTTCAGTCTGGTGATTCTGCTCTGAATAGTTTTGAAGTTAGTCAGCATACCACCTAACCATCTTTCGTTTACATAGTACATTCCACAACGCTCTGCTTCAACTTTGATAGCATCCTGAGCCTGTTTCTTTGTACCAACGAACAGGATTGTGCCGCCTTCTGCAGCGATGTCAGATACAGCTTTATAAGCATCATCTACCATTCCAACGGATTTCTGCAGGTCGATAATGTAGATTCCGTTTCTTTCTGTGTAGATGTACTCTGCCATTTTAGGGTTCCATCTTCTTGTCTGGTGTCCAAAATGTACACCGGCTTCCAGTAACTGTTTCATTGAAATAACGCTCATGATTTCAATCTCCTTTTTTGGTTTTAATCTTCCCCGTACTTCTCATTCTTTTCGAGACCTGCTTGCAGGCACCTTCTCGGAATCGGCACGGGTGTTTTATGCATCGTTGTGATTATAGCATAAGCTTTTTTCGGTTACAAGTCTTTTTTTTATTTTCTTTTATATCCAAATAACCAGTATGTCGGAATCACACATAACAAAATTTCTATCATAACACTGCAAAGCATTCCTGCCGGAATCCGCTGCCACAGACTGCTCCAGAAACTGCTTCCGAAAAGGCTCCACAGATTTGCTGCTATATGTGCAACGATGCTGATCCACAAAGTTCCGGTTTTATCATAGATGATCGCAAGCATCACTCCCATACATGTTGCATAGAAAAACTGTACAACATTGCCATGATAGATACCGAATAATAACGCAGATATTGAAATTGCTGCCTGTGGTTTGACCCAGTCTTTCAGTCTGTGAAATACGATTCCGCGAAACATCAGTTCTTCACAGATTGGTCCGATAATTCCCACTACCAGAATCATAAAGCCTACTGGCTGTCCGGAAAATGCCTGTTCAGACACCTCACTGTAGCCGGTAAACAGATCGTTCAGATGCAATCCATTGATCAGATCATTTAAAAACTGTCCTGTGGCAATTGCCAGGATGATCACACTGAACCAGATCACCGGAGGTGCCCACACAAAAGCTTTTCCTGTTCCACTGAATCCTTCTTTCCGATGCATCTGATCTTTCCGGTAAAACAGATACAGGATTATCGCTGCTGTAAGATCACCGATCAGAGTAACATATAACGTACTGTTGATCAGACGCTGTCCGGCACTGGCAGTCTCCTGCAGTCCGCCCGCCTGTATCAGATATATCAGATACAAAGCGATCGTCGCAAGCAGTGTGGCTCCATAATGAATCAAAAACGGATAAATCAGACGCCAGATCTGTCCGGCCGTAGAATACCGGAATTTTTCCTTTTTTTTCGCAGGTTCCGGCATTTCTTTTTCTTCTTTTTCCAGTTTCCGTGTCTCCTGTATTTCATATTTCTTCACTTTTTCTCTGTCCGGAATAATATTCCGCACAGATTCAACATTTTCTGTGGTTTCTTCATCGTTCGGACTGGCAAGGATTCCCAGATCTTCCACACTGTCTGCGATATAGACAGCACCTGCTTTTTCCAGTTCTTCCCGGCTTCCGTATCCGTAGGCAACCCCGATACATTGCAGACCACAGCTTATGGCACCCTGTACATCGTGACTCCGATCGCCTACCATAAGAACCTTGTCCCGTTCTTCTTCCAGATGCATCCGCCGTAAAGCCTCTTCAATAACCTCCGCCTTCTCCGTTCTTCTTCCGTCAAGTTCGCTTCCCACAATCGCAGTAAAATAATCTGCAATCTGAAAATGCTCCAGAATCTGTTTTACGTAGACCTCCGGTTTAGACGATGCCACAGCAAGGATCTTATTATTGATTTTCAGAAGTTCCAGTAATTCCGGAATCTTCGGATACAGACGGTTTTCAAATATTCCCGTTGTAGTATACCGTTCCCGGTAATATACAACTGCCTTTTCTCCCTCTTCCTCGCTGAGACCTGCATATTTCATAAACTGTTCTTTTAAAGGAGGACCGATAAAACACTGCAGATTTTCCGGATGTTCTTCTTTTTTTCCCAGTTTTTCCAGTGCATACTGCACACAGTTAATAATGCCCTCTCCGGACTCTGTCAATGTTCCATCCAGGTCAAATAATATTACTTGCGACATAGTTACGTCCTGCTCTCTTTTCTTTTATGCTCGGAACTGCTCATTACCTTCGCAGTTCCGAGTCAAAACACCCCGCAGAATAATACCTGCCGGATAGTTACTTATGCTCCATAATAAGCATCGATACCGTTGGCGATACCCTGTACCATTTTTGTCTGATAAGAAGTGCTTGCCATATTCAGATCTTCTGTACGATTGGTCATGTATCCCATTTCAACGATACTCACCGGAATGGAGCTCCAGTTGATGCCACTCATGGTATCCGTCTGCATTACACCCTGGTTTTTAGCTCCTGTAGTTGCACAGAAACAGTCTACTATTTTTCTTGACAGTGTCTGGCTGGCACTGATCACACTTTTTCCCAGATACAGATTGCTGTTGGACGGTGCCATCGTCAGTGCTCCTGCAACGGATGTATTATCAGATCCATTGGCATGGATGCGAACCAGAATATCTGCTCCCTGATTGGCTGCCATCTGTGCGCGTTCTGCATTGCTGATATTGACATCATGTGTCTCACGGATCATATAAACCTGATATCCACGTGCCTGAAGCTCATCTCTCAGTTTCAAAGAAACCTGAAGTGTCAACTCATACTCGTTTAGTCCGGATGCATTTCCATGAGTTCCGGATGCAACTTTAGGCTTTGTCTGAGATGCTCCGGGACCGATCGGCTCTTTTGCACTGTTTCCTTTTCTCTGGTGACCTGCATCAATGGCAATAATTTTGTTTTTGGAACCTCCACCTGTTGTCGTGCCGGTTGTCTGACCAGGTACCCAGGCTCCGCTTCCATTAACGTAATAACTTCCGAGCCAGGTGTTTGCCGCCATGGCTCCACTTCCTGTCAGATAATACCAGGTTCCTCCCAGATTCAGCCAGCCCGTTGCCATCGCTCCGCTTCCGTTCAGATAATACCAGGTTCCTCCCAGATTCAGCCAGCCCGTTGCCATCGCTCCGCTTCCGTTCAGATAATACCAGGTTCCTCCCAGATTCAGCCAACCGGTTGCCATCGCTCCGCTTCCGTTCAGATAATACCAGGTATTTCCAAGTTTCAGCCAGCCGGTTACCATCGCTCCGCTTCCGTTCATGTAGTACCAGGTTCCTCCCACATTCACCCAGCCCGTTGCCATCGCTCCGCTTCCGTTCAAATAATACCAGGTATTTCCAAGTTTCAGCCAGCCGGTTACCATCGCTCCGCTTCCGTTCAGATAATACCAGGTTCCTCCCACGTTCACCCAGCCGGTCTCCATCCATCCTGCACCGTCAAAATAATACCAGGTTCCGTTGATCTGTTCCCAGTCTGATCTGGTATATCCTCCGTCACTGTGACGATACCACCAACGACCACCGCTGCTGATCCACTCATTTTTTGCCTGTGTTTTTCCTTCGATCCAGACACCATTTTCATCCACATAATAATTGCCGATCCAGGTTTCCTTCGCCTTTTCTCCTGCCTGGTTCAGATAATACCAGCTTCCGTTTTCTTCCTGTACCCAGCCTTCTGCATGAGCTTTTGTCGGAAGAATTCCTACCAGAAACAGCATTACAAATAGCATACCGATCATTTTCAGTTTTTTCATCTGGCATTTCCCCTTTCTTTTTTCTGTCACTTTTTCTTATTCTCAGGACGCAAAGTACTGATCAATTCCATCTGCTATCCCCGTCACCATCTGCTGTTGATAATCTGCTGTCTGCATCCGGGTATCTTCCTCCTGATTGGTCATATATCCCATCTCAACAATGGTTGCAGGAATACTGCACCAGTTCAGCCCACTCATCTCATCGGTCTGATACACGCCCTGATTATTTGCCCCTGTGGAAGCACAAAACGCAGTGATGATACACTGTGACAGTTTCTGACATTCAGCAATCATTTCCTGACTCAGATATGGGTTAGCCGTACTAGGTGCCATTGTCAGAGCTCCTGCTACAGAGGTATTATCCGACCCATTGGCATGGATGCGAATCAGAATATCTGAACCCGATTCCGCTGCAAGCTGTGCCCGCTCCGCATTACTGATATCCACATCATTGGTTTCCCGGATCATATAGACTTCGTATCCCCTTGCTTCCAGTTCATCGCGAAGCTTCAGTGCCACATCCAGATTCAGCTGATATTCCGTTACTCCTGTTGTTCTTCCGGTCGTTCCGGATGCCACTTTTGCTTTTGTCTGAGACGCCCCCGGCCCAATTGGCTCCTGTTCACTGTTTCCATGTGCCTGATGGCCTGCATCAATGGCAATTTTCCTTCCATTGCCTTCCGGAGTCGGTGTCGGTGTAACAATCTCCGCCTCTACGGTTTCTGCCGGTTCTTCTGTCCCGGTCATTTTCCTGAGATTTGAATCTGTCAGAAGAAGGTACTGTATTCCCTCTTCTTCTCCTACTATAACACTCTCATCCTGCAGTTTTTCCACAAAAGCCTGGTAATCTTTCTCGTTCTTTTTCAGATGCAGCAAAACAGCTGCCACATCTTCCTGCGTATATGCTTCTACCTGACCTTCCTGTGATGTATACCGGAGATCTGCGGTCATAATTTTTACATCATTATGTTCTACCGCCTTTTTGATCTCCGTGATCAGATTCTTTTTCTGTACTGCTGGATCTGTCGGATCATCCGTAGGCTCCGGTGTCACCGTCTGCGTCGGTGTTATCTGCGCTTCTTTTGCCTCCTGTTCCTGTTGTGCCTGTTGCATCTGTTCCATCTGCTTTCTGGCTTTTCCATATCCCAGGATGGCTGCAAAACCTAGGGCAAGCACCACGACCACAATTCCCATGATCATGATGTTCACTCTGGTTCCTGAAGGTTTTTTCATAATCGCTCCTCCTTCCGGAAATCACGCTTACATTCTTTCCGGTGCTTCAAATCCCAGCATATCGATACATGCTTCCAGAATATTTTTTACCAGCATCAGCAAAGCCAGATAGGATTCTTTCTTCTCCTGATCCTCTTCAGCCAGAATCTTTGTTTCATGATAGAAGCGGTTAAATGCATTTGCAAGTTCATAAATATAAGAACAGATTTTATGCGGTGCTTTCTCTTCATAAGCATTCGTGATCACCTGATTGAATTTGGATGCTTCCAGCATCAGCGCTTTCTCACTGTCACTTCCTGCCGCCAGAATCTTCAGGGTATCCAGATTGCCGCCTTCTTCTTTATATCTGTTCAGGATAGATTTGATACGAACGGTTGTATACAAAATATACGGACCGGTATTTCCTTCAAAAGATGTAAATCTTTCAATATCAAAAATATAATCTTTGGATGCCTGGTTGGACAGGTCTCCGTATTTGATTGCAGAAAGTCCTACGATTTTTGCAGTCGTTCTTGCATCTTCTTCTTTGATGCTGCGGTTGTCCACGATTTTTTTATACATCTCTTCGTTGATATCACGAATCAGATTTTCCAGACGCATCACACCGCCTTCTCTTGTCTTGAACGGTTTCCCGTCTTTTCCGTTCATGGTACCAAAACCAAGGAACGTCAGTTTGGTATCATCTTTTACCATACCTGCTTTTTTGGCACAGCGGAATACCTGAACAAAATGCATCTCCTGACGTTTGTCTACCACATACATGATCTCATCCGGATTGTATTTTTCCATACGTTCCACGATAGTAGCAAGGTCTGTGGTTGTATACAAAGCAGCACCATCCGATTTTAAGATCATACACGGAGGTACCTCTTTGGTATCCGTCTCTTCTTTTACATCTACGACAACCGCACCCTGGTCTTCATAAGCCAGTCCCTGATCCTTCAGCTTCTGTACCATCGGTGCAATGGTATCCTGTACATCAGATTCTCCGTTCCACAGATCAAAGTCTACGTTAAGGTTTGCGTAGTTTTTCTTCAGGTCAGTAACCGATACCTGCAAAATATGTTTCCATAATGCACGATATCCTCTGTTACCCATCTGCAACTGATGGGTTGCTTCCAGAGCTTCTGCTTTATACGATTCGTCTTCTTTTGATTTTCCACTGGCTGCCGGATAAATTTCTTCCAGCTCACTGATGGTAAATGGAGCTTCTGTCGGATATTCTCCCTCATAATCTTCCTGGAAATATACCAGTTCCGGTTTTCTTTTATGCAGTTCTGTGATGATCAGACCCATCTGCAGTCCCCAATCTCCCAGATGAACATCACCGATAACTTTATGTCCCAGATATCTTCCCATTCTCTTGATACTCTCACCGATAATTGCAGAACGCAGATGTCCGACATGCAGTGGTTTTGCAACGTTTGGTCCACCGTAGTCAAGAATCATGGTCTGTGGATCCTTTGCTTCTTCCACACCCATTTTCTCACTGTTTCTCATCTCTTCCAAATACTGCGCCATATATGCTCCGGATACTTTCAGATTAATGAATCCCGGATTAACAGCTTCTGCCATCTCGAGGACTTTACTGTCGGCAAGTTTTGCCACTACATCATTGGCGATCATGATCGGGGCTTTATGATATACTTTTGCATCTGCCATAGCACCATTACACTGATATTCACACAGGTCCGGCCGATTCGACAGCGTAACCTTTCCCATATTTTCATCATAACCGGCTTCTTTAAAAGCGGTCATTACTTCATTGGAAATCAATTCGATTATTGTTTTCATACTTTCCTAAAACTCCTTTGTCAGAATCATTACATTATATCTTATCACGGGCACACAGGCTGGTCAACTAAAAGAATTCACCCTGTCTGCCCCTCTGTCAACTGTTTTTATGCAGACACGCTCCCGATTCCCCGCCCACATAAAGAAAGACAGAAGCGATTGTTTGTTTTTATTCCACGGATCACTTCTGTCTTTCTTTCATCTGCTATGCTTCTTCCTGTTTTTGTCTTCCTGCTTTGCTTTGTTTATAACAGTATTTCAAAATATCACTTCTGCGGACAATACCAATAAAATTATCCGCATCATCCAGTACCGGAACAAAGTTCTGCTTCATGGCCGTGTCCACCAGATCCTCCATGTTACAGTTAATATCCACTGTCTGGTACTTCCATCGGAGAGGTACTCTGCTGATGCTGCAATCCTCCGCTTCCCGGATATTCAGAAACCATTTTTCCTTGATATACCGGAGCAGATCTCCCTCTGTTACAGTTCCCACATATTTTCCGTTCTTATTTAACATCGGAATAGCAGTATATTTGTGATATTCAATTTTTTCAAGTACCTGACGCAGAGTGTCATCATTTTCCACATAGGCAACTTCATTTTTTGGTGTTAAGAAAAATAAAATGTTCATTTACTATAAATCCCCCATAGAAATCTTTTTTGAAATGACCGGACATTCTTCCCTTTCATTTCAGTTTTCCATTACCAGTATAACCCATTTTCCATCCGATATGGTGAATTTCGCGTGAATAATTTCTAATATTTTTCTTAATTTAATTCTGAACACTCGTATCCTTTTTCTACTCGTGACGAAGTGCATCGATTGGATTCAGATTTGCTGCCTTAATGGATGGAAGTAAACCGAAGATAATACCGATTGCCATAGAAAATACTACAGCCAGTACACTGACAGGTACGCTGATCGCCACCGGAGTCTGAGACATCTTCGATATCACCTGTGACAGGATCACTCCGGCGATTACTCCAAGAACCCCTCCGATACTGGTCAGCACAGCAGCTTCTGTAAGAAACTGCCACAGGATCCTGTTTTTTCTCGCTCCGATTGCTTTTTTCAGACCGATCTCACTGGTACGTTCCGTAACGGATACAAGCATAATATTCATAACACCGATACCTCCGACCAGAAGAGAGATACTTGCGATCCAAAGCAGCTGTTTGTTTGTGTTTTCACTGACTTTCTGCAGGTTCTTAACTGTTTTCAACAGATCCGCCGCCTTATAAGAGACGTTGCCACTGTCAGCACCACTGCTGCCGGCACCGTCCATCATTTCCTCTTCAGAATCAATCATACCGGAACCGGTCTGTCCGGTTACCGCCTGATTCATAATGTCCTCCACTTTTTTTCCTACAGAACTCATCAGGTCTGTCTCACTAGCCATCACGCTGACTTCTTCCGGCTCATCATAATTATAGACAACCGGCCAGGTACTGTCCGGAATCAGCACGATTCCGTTGGTATTCTGATTATACGTATAGTAATCTTCCAGACTGTTGATCACCGGTTCGAAAGCATCTGACTTGCGGATACAACCGACCACGGTAAATGGTTCCCCACGGAGTTCTATGGTTTTTCCCACCGGATTGTCTCCCGGAAATAAGGTCTGCACTGCCACATCGTCAAGCAGCACCACTTTCCGGAACTCTTTAAAGTCGCGTTCTACAAAATCCCTTCCATTTTGTATTACATAACCTTTTGTTTTCAGAAACTCCGCATCCACACCGTATACACTTCCACTGTCCAGGCTGGTGTTCCGATAGGTGATTCCGTCTGCATACCCTCTGCGGTTATAAAAAGTCGCACTCTCAACCCCTTCAAGACTGCGAATCTGTTCTTTCTGTTCATCGGAAATCACGGAAATATTATCCGGCAGACCATTGTCCATCCAGTACTCACTTTCTCCCTGGTAAAGCCGTACATCCACATTGTTGTTTCCTGCACCGATCAGATTCTGTTTGATCTGCTCGTTGGTTCCCTGAATCGTAGATGCGATGGAAATGATGGAAGCGATACCTATAATAATCCCCAGCATGGTCAAAAATGACCGCATCTTATGAGACCATATCCCCCGAAAGGCCAATCTGATATTTTCTAGCATTGTTGTTCCTCCCATCTGCCGTTAATAGTTATAAAGGTCATCAAGCGTACCTTCTTCTGTCTTTGCACCCTCTCTGACATCTTTTCCATAAGGAAATGTGATCTTATCATCCATACTCAGACCGCCTGTGATCTGATAACTGGATCCATACTGAATACCGCCAACCTGTACTATCTGTTTTGTCAGATGTCCGGTTCCGTCGTCCTTCATAACGTAATACTGACCGTTTTCTGTCCGCACAAAAGGTTTCTCCAGATAGATTCCTTCTCCCGGTCCGTCTCCCTCATCCAGCAGCGTAAGTTCTGCCCAGCTGTTATTACTAAGTCCGCTTGCATCTGCAATGTATGCGGTAAAGGGATAGGAAGATGCATTGGCTCCGTCCTGTCCGTTATCGGATGGATACGGAGAAATTTCCCGTACTTCCGCGGTAAAGCTGACACCATTGTCATAACTGTATCCGCTCAGTGTAGCTCCCACTTTCAGTTTATTCATTTTAGATTCACTGACCGTTCCCTGCACATAAAGTCCTTCACTGCTGACCACCTGAATCAGCGGTTTTCCATCGTTGCTTTCTTTTTCGGGATCACCGACTGTTTTCACCACACCATTTAATGTACTCTTAATTGTCTGGTTATTCAGCTTTTTCTGGATATCTTTAATCTCAAGATTGGTCTCTTTAATATCCAGCTGATAATCCCTGATTTCTTTTTCTTTATCCTTGATCTGCTGCTGAATCTCTGCAGCTGTTCCTCCATAAGAAGTTCCTGCATCACCGGATCCTGTCGTATCAGAAACAGTATCGGTAGAGATCACTTTTCTGCTTCCACTTCCCATTACGCTGGTAACTGTCAGATAGCGAATGGAGGCACTGCTTTTCTTTGTGCTCATTCCATCCACGGTATTTTCCTGTTCTGCCGTTTCCTGAGGATTGCCGGCTTCCGGTGTCGGTTCCGGGTTCTCTCCGGGAGTAACTTCCGGCGACACCGATGGTTCGGTTGGCTTTTCTTCCGGATTCGATGGTTCAGGTGGCTCCGGACTTTCTCCCGGCTTTGTTGGCTCACTTGGATCGGTCGGTTCGGCTGGCTCTCCCGGTGTCTCTCCACTTTGCTTTTTGCTCAGATCCACCAGATATTCCCCGTCCTCTTTTACATCCGCTGCAAAATCCCCATCTGCTCCGTTCTGTTCCCACGCCTTTATAAGATCACCATTTTCTTCTCGAACCTCAATACGAAAATATTTTCCATCTTCTTTTCTTTCCAGGAAAAAACTTCCTTTTACAATACCATCTTTTTTCACCAGATAGGTCAGTGGTTTTTTCTCTGTTCCATCTCCCTGATAGGCACTGGCTCCTTTTTCAAGAACCGCTGCTGCTTTCAGCTCCTCCGGCAGTTGACCATCACTGTCATCTATTTCTTTTTCAAGATTTACCTGAAACCGGTCAGTATCCGCTACCTGAAAATCATCTTCCGTAATCTTCTGTCCCCAGATTTTTAACAGTTCTCCATTGCTTACATCGCCCTCCCGGACCTCAATCACAAAAAAACACTGTTCCTCTGCCATTCGGTTTAAAAAACTTCCCAGAATCGCACCGTCAGCAGCACACAGAAAATGATACGGTTCTTCCACCGTTCCCTCTCCCATATACGGTTCTGCCTCCGCTGTAAGCTCCTGATAAGCCTCTGCCGGCTCTTCCGGCTCCATGGACGGATCCTCCGGTTCCTCGCCCGGATCTTCCGGTATATCCAATCCCGGATCTTCATTGCCGTTATCACTGGACGGTTTTGTATTCTTTAATTTTGTAATTTCCCTGTTTGCTTTCTCTATGTTCAGTTCGATTCCCTGTTTTTCCAGTTTTTTCATTTCCAGATCCAGATTCTCCAGGGTCATATCATACGTGAGCAGATCATCGCCGACCTTTACCGTATCCCCTTCTTTTACATATATTTTCTTTACTTTCTGTGAATCTGCCAGATAAATATTCTGCGATACATCTGAAGTAATATTTCCTGACAGACTGTTGTCGGACCATCCACCGCCACCTGACATGTCACTGACTGATACCACCTTTACCGTACTCTGACTGCTTGTTTTCACCGCATATACAGTCACCCCTCCAAGCAGTAGTACTCCTGCAGCAATAAAAGCCGCAATCCATTTTTTCTTCATGGCTGCTCCTCCTTTTTCATTATGCCGTCGCGGATAATTACTTTTCTCTGTGCTTTCGCTGCAATCTCACTGTCATGGGTGATCATCAATACGCTTACTCCTTCATCGTTCAGGCTCTGAAACAGTTCCATAACCTGTTCTCCGGAAGTACTGTCCAGTGCGCCGGTCGGCTCATCCGCCAGAAGGATCTTCGGCCGGTTAACCAGTGCTCTGGCAATCGCTACTCTCTGTTTTTGCCCACCGGAAAGCTGATTCGGCTGAAAATTCACTCTGTCTTCCAGTCCTACACGGGTCAGTGCCTGCAGTGCCCGTTCCCTCCGCTCTTTTTTCGCAACTCCCGCATAAGTCAGTGGCAGCTCCACATTTTCCAATGCAGTCTGTCTCGACAACAGCTGAAAGTTCTGGAAAACAAACCCAATCTTTTTCAGTCTCAGATCCGACATTTCATTTTCCGTACATTTGCTGATATCCTGCCCGTCCAGAAAAAGCTGGCCGGAAGTCGCCTGATCCAGACATCCTACAATATTCATCAGCGTTGTCTTACCGGAACCGGAAGGTCCCATAATGGCCACATATTCTCCCTTTTCCATCTGGAAATCAATATGTTTCAGAACCGGAATCACCATTTTCCCCTGAATATAATCTTTGCAGATATCTTTTAACTCAAGAATCACTGTGCATCCTCCGTTCCTCCGATGACATCTTCGCTGCCATCAGCATTTGACTCATTCTGCTGCATCCCGTCTTCTGTGAGATCTTCCTGATTCGTCTCTCCGGAATCCACTCCATCCATATTCTCATCAGAAAGATCACTGCCAAAACCATCTTCTTCTGAGTAATCTTCATTCGAAAAATCCATATCGTTTCCATCCGCCACCGGGTTACTCTGCCCCATCTGACCGTTACTTCCCGCTGCAGTCTTCATACCTTCTTTTAATCCGTCTTCCGGATAAGTGATCATATCATCTTTACTCAGTCCATCTGCAATTTCATACTGAAAAAGTTCATCATCATGCTGTCCCAGTGTCACAGAACGTTTCTCCAGTTTACCTTTTCCATCGTCAACCCAGACATAGGGGTTGTCCGTATCTGCATCACAGATGAAAGATTCATCCAGCCAGATACCCGCCTTTTCCTCACTCTGTCCGTAATCGGCTTCCACATAAACATGCTGTCCAAGCATCAGCCCCTCAGAAGAATCCAGTTCGATATAGAACGGATAGGAATTGGACTGGGTGGATCCGTCACCACTGCTGAAATAATAGCCATTATTGGAATCGTTGCCCGGATTTTCCGTATCTACCGCACCCATCGTTCCTTTCCAGGTGACAGAATCATCTACTCTGGAATGTACGATTACAGCCTGCCCCGGCGTTACAGATGCAATATTCTGTTCGTTTACCTTACATTTAATTCGGAAATCTCCCATCGCAATTATGGACATAAATGCCTGGCTGTCTCCTGAATAAGAATAACTGTCCTGATTTCCGTTATTGATGGATTTGACTACACCATCAATCTCACTGGTGACCTGACAGTTCTCGATGGAATCCTGTAATTTCTGAATCTCCACCTGTTTGCTTTTCTTTTCATATTCACTCTGTTTCAGTTCCATCTGGGCACTCTGAATCTGCATCGTATAGTCAAGTTGAGCATCATTTCCTGCACTCTTTTTTTCCTTTTCCAGTGCAGCAATCTCATTTTGTTTATTTCCGATGTTGTTATCGATCCGCTCCAGTTCCAGCTTTGCTTTTTCCAGGTCTTCCTGTGATTTTTCTGTATCATAAGAAAATAACGGATCTCCCTTGGATACTTCCTGTCCGACTTCCACATAAATATCTTTTACTGTTTTATCCTGACTCTGCTGAATGTCCACCTGTTTCTGTGTTTCTACCACACCGGCAAAGCGATTCACCGCCCCGTTACCACTTCCCGGGTTCATCAGATTATCTACGCTGTTTACATATACTACATTTTCCGTACTTCCATCCGATGATGCCCTGCCGAACAATGCCCACGCACCGATTCCGATTACCACAACGGCTACAACAGCTGCTCCGGTAATAATAATTTTCTTTTTCTTCATGTCTGCCTCCTGTATCTGATAGGTTCTCATGGTTTCAGTATATCATAGTGCATTCTGCTCTTCCTTACTTTTTCTTTACATTTCTATGGACATTTCCGATATTCTTTTCTTGCCATTTTCCCCTGCCCCCGGAGTTGACATTTTTCCTGGTTCTGTTATATTAAATCTGTTACCGCGGTTCCGGTATTTTTCTGAAAATACAGTAATTTATATATATTAGGAGGTTCTTATGACACTTACCGGTATTCTTTCTTATCTGGCCGTTATCAATCTGACCGGCTTTGCCGTTTTTGGCATCGACAAATACAAAGCTATCCATCATAAATGGCGGATCCGGGAATCCGTACTGTTTGCCATCGCTATCCTTGGTGGAAGTGTCGGTTGTCTCATCGGTATGCATGTATTTCATCACAAAACCCTGCATCCTTCTTTCCGGATCGGGATTCCTATGATTCTCATTGTGGAACTGATCGCCGGATGTGTGTGTTTTTATACCCTCAGTAATCGTACGCCATACAGGCAGGATCCTGTTAAAGTAGTTCGTCACGAACTCTCCTCTCTGTCCGCCCAGAAGGAATCTGACATTGTAAAAGCACTTAATGTCCATAATGTTTTCCCGTCTGCTGACAATAAACAGTCCGTACCTTCCGATATCACCTCTGTATTTGCTGATTTTTTTCATGATTTTTCATATCATATCAGAGATTTCTCGGAACAGGGAAATTCAGCTTCGGTTACTGTTTCCCTTACCACACCTGACGGTGAAGCACTGGCAAAAGAATACTCCCGTCAGGTAATGATCAAACAGATTCAGAACTCTGCAAGCCCTGCTTCCGTAGATTTTTCTCTGGAAGACTGCTATCTGCTTCTTGGCAATGTTTTGAAAAACAATGATTATAAAAGCATTACCTCTGACTATACGATCACCCTCACCCGATCCGGAAAAACCTGGAACATTGATTCCCCGAAAAGCCTGTCTGCTGCAGTAACCGGAAACTTTTCCACTTACGTGGCCGATGCTTCCCTGTTTTCTCCCTCTGAGATCATCGCGATCCACCTGGATACTCTGAAAGCTTTCGACACCGAACAATTAAACCGTTATCTGGCACTGGACTCCCTCTTCAATTCCGAAGATACTTCGAGCCGTTCCGTTGTCAAAGCCATCGCCAGTCAGCTTCTGAACTGCCTGGACTACTCCATCACGTCGGAACTCCTGTCTGATGACGGTATGGATGCCTCTGTAGATCTGAATCTGACCAGTTGTGATTTTTCTTCTGTTGTATACTCCTATCAGGAACAATACACCGCCTACCTGACGTCCTCCCAGGCTCTGGAAGACGGAACCGAAGGCCGTCAGTCCCACGCCATCACTCTCCTGACAGACTGTATCGCCACCAATACTCAAACCATCACCACCCCTGTAACCATCCACCTGAACAACGACGGCAAAAACTGGCGCATCCCCAAAAGCGACGAAATCACAACCGCCCTCCTTGGAAACCTGGAAGAAGCCCTCACCACTATTCTCACGCAGCCGGAAAGCTGATATCTGACATCACCTGCCTAAGCTGCCACCGGCAACTTTCTTCGGATTCAGAACACTCAAACTTGAGCCACTGAATCAATTGATACAACACAACAAAAAGCAGATACAAAGATTATATTCTCCTTCGCACCTGCTTTTATTTATCTTTCCCCATATTTTTCCTTTTCAACACTGCTTCTTCTGCTCAGCAATTCGCTCTTTCCTAGAGCGTGTCTGAAAAATCATTTCCACAAACTGGGACTCGCAGCTCACGAAAAGCCTTTTTAGACACGCTCTAATCTTTAACATCCACCACTCAGTTTTTTTGCCAAAACACAGCGGCAGGCTCCGGGTTTCCGTTGTCGCAACACTTTGTGGGCGCTTAGGGCAAGCTTTAAGATCCAGTCCTTAGAAGAACTTGACAGTGAGCGGCTCTCCGCTAACTGGAATTTAGTTCTTCTTAGGACTTAGCTTAAAGTTGCCCTGCCCACGTTGCGACAAAGGAAACCCGGAGCCTGCCGCGTCCCTTTGCCAAAAAACAGCAAGAAACTCTATTTAATTATTCCTCGCTGCGAATCGCAATCCCCAGCTCCTCCAGCTGCTTCTCATCCACCAGATTCGGTGCCTCTGTCATCAGACAGGAGGCATCCTTCACCTTCGGGAATGCAATTACATCACGGATACTCTCCTGTTTTGCCATCAACATAACCAGACGATCCAGACCATAAGCCAGACCAGCGTGAGGCGGAACACCATACTTGAACGCTGTCAGCAGAAAACCAAACTGTTCATAGGCTTTTTCCTTGGTAAATCCAAGAACCTCAAACATTTTCTCCTGGATATCGTCCTGATGGATACGCACACTACCGCCGCCGATCTCAGTACCGTTCAGTACGATATCATAAGCTTTTGCACGTACACGACCAGGATCGCTGTCGATATACTGCAGATCCTCTTCCATCGGCATGGTAAATGGATGATGCATCGCTTTGAAACGGTTTTCCTCATCAGACCACTCCAGCAGAGGGAATTCTGTGATCCATACAAAACGATATTCACTGCTGTCCAGAAGATTCATCTGACGCGCCAGTTCCAGACGCAGTGCACCCAGTACATCCCAGACAACTTTATTTTTATCAGCAGCAAACAACAGAAGATCACCAGCCTGTCCGTCCATGGCTTCTACCAGACGGTTCATCTCGTCTTCTGTCATGAATTTTGCGAAAGAAGATTTTACAGTTCCGTCTTCATGAATGGCGATATAAGCCAGACCCTTTGCACCATAGTCTTTTGCAAACTCAACCAGTTTGTCAATTTTCTTTCTCGGCATACCGCCCTGTCCCTTGGCATTGATACCACGGACAGTTCCACCCGCTTCCAGTGCATTCTTAAATACAGCAAATTCACATCCGCGGACAACCTCAGATACATTCTGCAGTTCCATACCAAAACGCAGATCTGGTTTGTCAGAGCCAAAACGATCCATCGCATCCTGCCAGGTCATCCTCTGGATCGGCAGTTTCACATCCACATCCAGTACCTGTTTGAACAGGTACGCCAGCAGACGTTCATTTACATCAATCACATCGTCCACATCTACAAAAGACAGCTCCATATCAATCTGTGTAAATTCCGGCTGACGGTCTGCACGAAGGTCCTCATCACGGAAACAACGTGCAATCTGGATATAACGGTCATAACCGGAGCACATCAGCAGCTGTTTGAACAGCTGTGGAGACTGTGGCAGTGCGTAAAAGTTTCCCGGATGGATACGGCTCGGAACCAGGTAATCTCTTGCTCCTTCCGGTGTACTCTTTGTCAGCATCGGAGTTTCAATCTCCAGAAATCCCTCATTTGCCATAAACTGACGGGTCAGTGTTGTTACCTGAGAACGCATCATCAGGTTTCTCTGAATATCCGGTCTTCTCAGATCCAGAAAACGATATTTCAGACGCAGATCTTCTTTTGTCTTGCTGTTTTCTTCAATCGGGAACGGCGGTGTTTCTGCCTCTGCAAGAATACGCAGACTATTTGCACGCACTTCGATCTCACCGGTCTTTAAGTTATTGTTTACCGCACCGGAACGTGCTTCTACCACACCGGTCACTGCAATAACAAACTCACTTCTCAGTTTCGTTGCTTTTTCGAATCCTTTCTCATCGATACTGCCATTTTCAAAAATCAGCTGTACGATACCGGAACGGTCTCTTAAATCTACAAAAATAATACCGCCTTTATTTCTGCTCTTCTGTACCCATCCCATCAGTGTTACGTTTTCTCCGATATTTGCTGTGGAAATCTCGGTACAGCGATGGGTCCGTTTTAACCCTTTCATTGATTCTGCCATTGTTTCTTCCTCCAATATTAACACTCTATTCGTAACAGTGTGTTTTCACACCAATTACATTCTGTCTGCAAAGAATTCTACAATTTCTTCGTATCCCTCTTCTTTGAGCTGTTCCTTCTGGAACTTTTTGTTTTTCTTCATAACCGCAATCGTAACAACAGATCCGTTTTTCCGGTCTTCTTCTGCCTGTTTCAGAACTTTCATCATGCCCTCTGCCGGCATATTTTTCTCAATCAGAAGTGCTTTCTTTGTTCCGATCTGTGGAATCTGGAAACCACGTTCCATCAGCAGCATGATGATGCGCTCGAATCCGATAGAGAATCCGCATGCACAGGTGTTATTTCCTGTGAATTTGCCGATCATCTCATCGTAACGTCCGCCACCGCCGACGCTTCCGCCAAACTCATCCATGGAAATCTCGAAGATCGGTCCGGTATAATAAGACATACCACGTACCAGAGTCGGATCGAACGCAATCTTAAAGTCTGCGGCTTTCACAGCGTCCACACTGTTCATGATCAGTTCCAGACCGTCTGCATATTCCGGTTCCAGCACACCTTCCAGCTTTTCTTTTACATAACGTACGCCCTGTACATCATTGGTGATTTCTTCGAACAAGGCAAGATATTTATCTACGCAAGCTTTGTCAAATCCTTCTTTTTCCAGTTCTTCCCGGACACCTTCCAGACCGATCTTATCCATCTTGTCAAGAATAATAAATACAGTGTCATAAGATTCCGGTGCAAATCCGCTGTAAGCAGCCATGGCCTTCAGAATTCTTCTGTCGTTGATACGGATGGTAAAGTTCTTAAAATCCAGTTTTCCAAGCAGCGTTGTAGTTGCCAGGATTAGTTCGATTTCTGCCAGATTAGTCGGCTCACCGAGAATATCGATGTCGCACTGCATAAACTGACGATAGCGTCCTCTCTGCGGACGGTCTGCACGCCATACATTTCCCATCTGCAGAGCCTTGAACGGCGACGGCAGTTCGTTGGCATGGTTGGAATAATATCTGGAAAGAGGAAGTGTCAGATCATAACGCAGTCCTCCGTCCACCAGGTCTGCCTCTGTTTCAGCAGTATCCAGTTTCAATTTTTCTCCTCTTTTTAAAATCTTGAAGATCAGTTTCTCGTTTTCTCCACCCTGCTTACTGGACAGGTTTTCAATATGTTCCACGCATGGAGTCTCAATAGATGAGAATCCAAACGTACCGTAAGTTTCCTTTATCAGTCGAATCACATAATCACGGATTGCCATCTCTGCTGGCAGGATGTCTTTCATACCTGTCACAGGTTTTTTCTTTAATGCCATAATGTAATCTCCTTTTCCTTATTCTTATGAATCATTCTTTGAAAGGCAAGAAATACCTTTACATCAAAATCTTTTATCTCTTCGATCATCAGCTGAACCGCCGACTGGCTTTCAAAAGCCTGACGGTACGGCCGGTCTGAAGTCAGTGCCGCATATACATCACAGACACGGATGATACGGGCTCCCAGCGGAATCGCTTCTCCTGAGAGATTATCAGGATAACCGCTGCCATCATAATTTTCATGGTGATGGCGCACTGCAAGAAGAATGGTCTCTTTGTACCCTTCTTTCTTAAGGATCTCATAACTCGCCTGTGCATGAAGTCTGACGTAATGAATTTCCTCCACGATCAGTGGGGCATCCATATCATCCAGATCCCCTGAGACTGCTTCTTTTCCAATATCATGAAGCATCCCCGCCACCGCAAGGTCATGACAGAATTCTTCCGGTTCTCCCAGTTCTTTTGCCACCTGATACGCCAGATTGCTGACCCGCATTCCATGTATCAGCTGTTCATCTAGGCTGTATTGTAACAGATGCTGCCGATTGACATACTTATTCACCGCAATCATCCTTTTCCTCCGCATGTTTCTATTTGGTGTCACCCGTTCAGATATTTCTGTATTCCCACTCTTTTGCGTTCCAGCATCTCATCTATCCGGAGAATATAATTATTCACATCTTTTACATTCTCCACCCGTTCGATCCGGGTTCCATGCTCAAACACAAATTTGGTAGACGCTCCCGCACCCGCCGCAAGAATGGTCTGTTTTTCTTCCATAATCAGTATATTGTATATTCCCGCTTTGTCAACCTCTGCGTAACCTACATTTTCAAAATTTCCCGCAATATTCTTCTGACGATACAGATAATACGGACCCATACCCATATTTTCGGCACACTGCTGTGTCATTTCCATGATCTCCTTGCTGTTCTCAAAGGACATTTCTTCGTATTTATCCTTGAACAGGTTCAGTCTCGTCGCCCGTTTCAGTGCCAAGGAATGAATCGTCAGGCTGTCCGGATGCAGTTTTTCTACCTCCTGCAGCGTATGTGCGACTTCTTCTTTTCCCTCGCCCGGAAGACCGATGATCAGATCCATATTGATATTGTCAAATTCCAGTTCTCTTGCCATATGGAAAATGTTGACCGTATCTTCCACTGTATGTTTTCTCCCAATCACATCCAGGGTTTTCTGATTCATGGTCTGTGGATTCACGGAGATTCTTGTCACAGGAAATTCTTTCATCACCTGCAGTTTTTCTCTTGTAATACTGTCCGGTCGTCCGGCTTCCACTGTATATTCTTTTACCCAGGTAAAATCAAACGTTTCCTGAATGTGGGAAAGCAGTCTGCGTAGCTGCTCCGGCTCCAGTGTCGTCGGTGTACCGCCTCCGATATATACCGTTGTCAGCTTTCTTGCTCCCATCTGTTCCCGGATAAAAGTCAGTTCCTTACACAGTGTATCCAGATATTCGTCTACACGTTTTGTCCACCGTTCCAGCGGATGAGAACCAAATGAGCAGTACAGACAGATGCTCGGGCAAAAAGGAATTCCCACATAGAGACTGTATCCGTTTTCATAGTCCAGATCCTGTAACAGTGCCTTCTCCCTGTTTGCAATCGTGATCGCCAGGGCAGTTTTTTCATTGCTTACCCCATATGTTTCCCTCATATACCGGGCAATCTCTGTATTTTTCCAGCCTTCTTCCAGAAGTTTCATCGGAATCTTGGTCGGCCGGATTCCGGTGAGGTCTCCCCAGGGAAGCGTTCTTCCGGTCACCTGACAAAGTGCACCATACACCAGACGTTTCAGCACATTTTTCGTTTCCGGACGATCCTTTTCATATTCTACAGCCACCTGTTGTCTGAAAATCTCTGTACCATCTCTTTCCACAGCCAGACAAATCTCCTGACTGCCATAGGCAACCAGGAGAAACATCCCGTACTCTCCCTCTGCTTCTTCCTCTCCCTCATAAAACATCGTGATCTGTGCCTGAGGATAAAAGGCTTTCACCAGAGAATATACATCATATTCAAAATCTTTTTTATTAAATCGAATTGCAATATTATTAAGCAAAAGGATTATACCTCTTTTCATATCCTATTGTTGTTTCTTCGTTATGTCCCGGACAGACTCTTGTTGTCTCCGGAAGTTCTTTTAACAGCCGCTTTACACTCGCCTGCATATCTGTGCCGCTTCCTGTGGGAAAATCGGTTCTTCCCACACTCTGTGCAAATAAGGTATCACCGGAAAACAGAACTTCTTCTTCCGGCAGATAATAACAGCAACTTCCCGCTGTATGTCCCGGTGTATGGAAAACTTCGATGGAAAATCCGGCAAGTTCCAGTTTTTTTCCATCGCAGACCCACTGATCTGCCAGCAGGACATGTGCACTTGCCCAGCTTCCGGACAGATTCTTTATGGAATCTGTAAGCACCTGTTGTTCGGCTGCACATGCGATAATCGGAATACCGTATTCGTCCCGCAGATCATCTGCTGCCAGCATATGATCAAAATGTCCGTGTGTCAGGAGAACCGCCACCGGTATTCCTCCCATTCGGTCAATTTTTTCTTCAATCCGCGCACTCTCATCCGCCGGATCGATGATCAGCAGCTCATTGCTTTCTTTATTTTTGATCAGCCAGGTATTGGTTCCTACCATTCCCAGTACCAGCTGTTCGATCATTGCTTTCTTCATATTTCCGGATTACCCCTTCTGTCAGCCGGTAGTACGTTCAATATCAAGTACGCTCTCTACCTGACGGACCTTTTCTACAATACTGTTCAGTTCTTCCGTACTGTGTACATCAAAAGTCATGGATATCGTCGCACGCCCCTGTTTGCTGGTCCGGCTGTTGATCGTTGTCAGATCGATCTTACGCTCTGTAAAGATCTTCGAGATATCCACCAGCAGACCTGTTCTGTTATTGGCATACACATTGATTTCTGCCGTATAAAGTCCACTGGTCAGATTACTGCCCTGCCACTCCGCATCGATCAGACGCACACGTTCTGATTCAGAAAGATTCATGACGTTTACACAGTCTGTTCTGTGAATCGTAACTCCACGGCCTCTCGTTACAAAACCGACAATCTCATCCCCTGGAATGGGACTGCAGCATTTTGCAAATCGTACCGCTACATCGTCGATACCTTTTACGACGATGCCACCTTTTTCTTTTTTTACGATCGGCAGTTTTTCTTTTGCTTCCGCAGCTGCCTCCAGAACTTTCTCATCGGTAATCTCTTTTTTATGTTCTTTCTCATATGCTTCAATCAGCTTATTGAGAATCTGTCCCTCTTTTAAGCCTCCATGTCCCAGCGCGGCAAGTACACTTTCCCAGTCACGGAATCCGTATTTTCGCATCACAGCTTCCAGATATTTCGGCTTAGTCAGTTCTCCCAGTGTTCTGCCTTTTAATTTGGCATAATTTGCAAGCATCTCTTTTCCCTTGAGGATATTATCCTCTTTCCGCTCCTGCTTGAACCACTGATTGATCTTATTTTTTGCCTGTGTACTCTTTACAATTTTTAACCAGTCACGGCTTGGTCCTTTGGAATTCTGTGATGTGATAATTTCCACACGGTCACCATTTTTGATTTCATATTCGATCGGAACCAGTTTTCCGTTGACTCTGGCTCCAACCATTTTATTTCCCACAGCACTGTGCACACTGTATGCAAAATCTACGGTGCTGGAACCACGTGGAAGGGTTTTCACATCTCCCGCCGGACTGAAACAATAGACATTTTCGTTAAACAGATCCAGATCGCTTTTTAACAGGCTCAGGAACTCTTTATTATCCGACATATCCCGCTGCCATTCAAGGATCTGACGAAGCCAGCTTAACTTTTCTTCTTCCTGCTGTTCTACCGGTTTCTTGCCATCCGAAGCCTCTTTATACTTCCAGTGAGCTGCAATACCATATTCCGCAGTACGATGCATCTCAAATGTTCGAATCTGGATCTCAAAAGGACGTCCTTTCGGTCCGATCAGAGTCGTATGAAGCGACTGATACATATTTGGTTTCGGCATGGCGATGTAATCTTTGAATCTTCCCGGAATCGGTGTATACATTTCGTGGATCACACCGAGGGCAGCATAACAGTCTTTTACCGTATCTACAATGATACGTACCGCAAACAGATCATAAATCTGATCCAGTGTCTTGTCCTGATTGACCATCTTTTTATAGATACTGAAGAAATGCTTTACACGTCCATTGACTTCTGCTTCGATATCTGCCTCTTCCATGCGGGTTTTAACCTCATCCACGATAGACTGCACAAAGGCCTCCCGTTCTCCTTTTCGGAGATTGATCTTTTCCACAAGATCATAATACACTTCCGGTTTCAGATATTTTAAAGAAAGGTCATCCAGTTCAATCTTGATCTTGGAAATACCAAGACGCTGTGCTATCGGCGCATAAATATCCATGGTTTCTCTGGCTTTTTCTTTCTGCTTTGGTGCCGACCAGTACTGTGCGGTACGCATATTATGCAGTCTGTCTGCCAGTTTTACCAGAATCACACGGATATCCTTTGCCATGGCGAGAAACATTTTTCTTAAGTTTTCCGCCTGCACCTCCACCTTGTCCGCAGAATAATTCAGCTGACCCAGTTTAGTAACGCCATCTACCAGAAGTGCTACCTCACTGCCAAATTCACGAGTAAGGTCTTCTGTCGTCATCACCGTATCTTCCACTACATCATGTAAAAGTCCGGCAACAATTGTTTCTTTATCCAACTCCAGATCTGCCAGAATGATCGCCACGCACAGCGGATGAATAATATAAGGTTCCCCAGACTTTCTTTTCTGACCTTCATGTGCTTTAGAAGCAATCTGATAGGCCTTTTTAATCATAGAAATATCGGTGGACGGATGATATTTGCGAATACTGCGGATTAATTCTTCATACAGCTGTTCCGGACTCGTAAAATCTTTCATACATTTTACATTGGCCTCTACCGCCTCGATCTCCTGCATCCGTTCCTCTTCCGTTTTTATTTTTCCATCTTCCATAGATTCACCGCCTGTTTTTGTTTATTTACCCTCGTAACAGATGACAGATTCCACATCATACTCTTTCAGTCGTTCTCTGCCCTTTAAGCCTGCAAGTTCCATCAAAAATACAATTTTAACGACTTCGCCGCCCAGACGTTCCACCATCTTTGCAGCTGCCTCTATGGTGCCGCCGGTAGCAACCAGATCGTCGATCAGAACAACTTTCTGTCCAGGTTTCACAGAATCTTTATGCATCTCGATCGTTGCACTTCCATACTCAAGATCATAATCCTGGGAAATCGTCTCACACGGCAGTTTTCCTTTTTTCCGTATGGGTACAAACGGCTTATGTAAATTATATGCCACCGGCACACCGAAAATAAAACCTCTCGACTCAGTACCTGCAATCACATCCACGTCCACATCCTTGAGTTTTTCCTGAATGGAATCGATTGCCAGCTGCAGTCCGTCTGCGTCCTGCAAGATACTGGTTACATCACGAAAAATAATTCCCGGTTCCGGAAAATCCGGAATACTTCTCACATATTCTTCAAGCTTTTTCATAACAATCTCCCTTCTTTATATGAACTTTATCCCCTTCGGGTAAGCAATATCGACAATTAGCGACTACATTATACCATTAATCACGATTCATCGCAAATTTATTTTACCTGAATCGCTTTGTGTGGACACATTTCCTGACAGCAGAAACACCGGATACATTTATGATAGTTATAAACCGGCGGCTTTCTTCTGCCGTTTTTAAATTGCAGGGCTTTTCCCTCCACCGGACAGGCTTCCACACAGATTCCGCATTTTTTGCACTTGTCTGCTTCTATATACGGTTTTTTCTGAAAATATCGTAAAAAACCGTTATTAAACCGGTTCCACAGATTCCCTCTCTGCTTTTTACGGTCTACATTGAAATCCGGATTTCCGAAACGTTCCACTGCCTCCTGCATCGTGATCTCACCACCTTCAGTTAACAGCCGGATATTTTCTTCCCTCCAGGTACCAAATCCCATCGTTTCTCCATGTACATTTGTCGGAACCATCTGTGGATCAAGATGTACCAGATGACAATATACACTGTCGATGGCCACCGGATCACTGCCCAGAAGCAGCACTTTCATCTTCATCGGATCTCCGGAAGTCGGTCCGTTTCCATCCATCGCCACGATCCCGTCCATCACGCAAAACCGCGGTTTGATCAGCTGATTCAGATCGATCAGCTGCCTTGCAAAAATGTCTGCATTCGTATATTTGGTATGCCCTTTGGCTTTATGGAGTCCGCTGATGCATCCATACAGATTTTTTACCCCACCGGTTACTCGTTCGAGAGCATGTGTCTTCATCTTACAAAGATTGATCAGCGCATCCGTTTCCTGCACCGGTTTCGCCACAAAGAATTCTTTTGCCGTGTGTCCCTGCGGATAAGATACCGTACTTCCCTCATTAAAATCAACGATCGTGACACCATAATCTTTCAGCATCTGATCCATGCCGGTACCTTCCATGACTTTCTTCGCTGACCCCACACCGCAGGAATCCCCGCAGCTCAGATGCACATAGCCTTCTTCTTTCAACAGTCTTACGATACCTTTGACCACTGCCGGATGGGTAATGACTGCCCGCTCCACTTCCGTTTTTCGTACCAGATTTGGTTTCAGCAGAATCTTTTCTTCTTTTTTCAGGAAAGTTTCCCATCCCCCTAGTAAAGCTATTCCCTTTTTCAGTGTGCTGTAAACCAGTTCTTCCTCATAACTTTCGCAGGAAAGAATCACAACTTCACTTTTCATTCTTTTTGTTCTCCTGTATATGTATTCTATCTGCTTTTTAAGCACTGTTCCGGTCTCCGGCTGTCCCGTTTTCACATGTTGTTTCCGCCATCATGTTTACCATATACTTTCTCATCAGATCAGTCCCATACTGCGAAGCAGGTACAGCCAGAATGTCAGTGTGAATCCGCTGAAAAATGTCGTCAACATCACAATGCTCGACGCCAGTACCCCCTCATGTCCCATATTTCTTGCCATGACATAAGAACTTACCGTTGTGGCAGAACCAAGCATCACAAGAATGGCGATCAGTTCCTCCTGCCGGAATCCAAGCATCACAGCAACCGGCAGAAATACCGCACACCAGACCACCAGTTTCAATACCATAGCAGTAACCGCCGGTTTGATCTTTCCGAATGCTTTTTTTGCATCGAACGCAGCGCCCATCGCCATCAATCCCAGTGGAGTTGCCAGTTTTCCCAGATTATCTACTGTCTTGATAAGAATCGGCGGACAGGGAAGTTTGCATCCTGACCAGATCACCCCTGCAAGGATTCCAAGAATAATCGGATTGGTTGCAATCCCTTTTAAAGTCTTCTTTATCAGTGTTCCGTCCAGCCTCTCTCTCTCCGGTTTCAGAAAAGCCAGTACCACAACGGCCATCACATTATAAATCGGCACCGAAGCAATGATCATCAATGGCGCCATGCCTGATGTTCCATATATATTCTGGATAAATGCAATACCAAGGATTGCAGCGCTGCTCCGGTAAGCCCCCTGAACAAATTCTCCCTGGATACTTTTGTCTTTCCACAGACAGGAAATCAAAATCGAGATCACGATACAGATAATCGTTGTCAGTGCACAGTATGCCACAAAGGTACCGTTCCACACGTCCCGAAAGTTTGCCTGGGAAAGATCGGAAAACAACAGGGCCGGCAGTGCCGCCTGAAAAACAAACTTATTCGCTTTATTGGTAAATTCTTCATCCATCAGCCCCACTTTCCGGAAGACAAATCCCAGGATCATCGTAAAAAAGATTGGCACTGTGGCATTCAGACTGAATATCAGATTCTCCATGTTACACTCCTACACCAGACCGAAGCAACGCAGCACATACAGCCATGCTGTCATAGTAAAAGCACTTCCCAGCGTAGTAAGCATGACCACACTCGAGGTAAGCGTTCCTTCGTGTCCCATATTTTTTGCCATAATAAAACAACTGACTGCGGAAGAAGAACCTGCCACTACAAGTGCTCCTACCATCTGTTCGTTTCGTAATCCGCTCAGGGCTGCAAGCGGCAGGGCAATCATGGCAATTCCTGCCAGTCGCAAAAACGTTGCACCAAGTGCCGGCCGGATCTGACCGATTGCTTTCTCTCCCTCAAAGGAGCCACCCATCGCCATGAGACCAAGCGGTGTGGCCAGACTGGTCAGATTGTGCACTGTCTTGCTGACGATCGTCACCTGTGGCACATGGCAGACAGACAGAAGCATTCCTCCGGCGATACCGAGAATGATCGGATTGGTCAGAATTCCTTTTACAGTCTCTTTTGCCAGATTTCCTGCTGCCTTCTTTTCCCCATCCGGTTTCATAAAAAGCAAAATGATCACAGCCAGAATATTATTAAACGGGACATTTCCAATCAGCATCAGAGAAGCCATATCGGATTTTCCGTAAATATTACTGATAAATGCGATTCCCAGCAGTGCAGAATTACTTCGAAACGCCGCCTGAGCAAATTCTCCACGGATATGCTCATCCTTCACCAGTCTGGAACACAGGACACTGACCAGTCCGCCGCCAATCGTGATAGCCGCACAGAAGCCGACAAATGTTCCGTCCCACAGTGTCTGAAAGTCTGCACTCCAGAGATCTTCCAGCAGCAGCAGAGGCAACGCCGCCCGGAAGACAAATCGGTTGATTTTCTTTATAAAACTTTCATCCAGCAGTCCGATCTTACGAAATCCATATCCCAGAAGCATTGTAAAAAAGATCGGCAGCGTGGCATTTAAACAAAAGAACAGATTTTCCATAAGTATGTAAAAGGAGCCATAGCACGATCACTCATGCGACAGCTCCTGTCTCCTTATTCAAAAATTTTATTATAAATCGGGAAACAATCCAGTGTTGCAAAATAGTCTCTTGGAGTCTCTGCCCGGCGGATCATCTCAAAACTGCCGTCTTCTTTCAGCAGGATTTCCGCTGATTTCAGTTTGCCGTTATAATTGTAACCCATCGCATAACCATGTGCACCAGTGTCATGGATTACCAGATAATCTCCCATATCGATCTTCGGAAGCATCCGGTCGATGGCAAATTTATCATTATTTTCACAAAGAGATCCTGTGATATCATACTTATGATCACATGGCTGATCTTCTTTTCCCATGACCGTAATGTGATGATATGCTCCGTACATTGCAGGACGCATCAGATTTACTGCGCAGGCATCACAGCCAATATACTCTTTATATGTGTGTTTTTCATGAATCGCTTTTGTAACCAGGCATCCATAAGGTCCTGTCATAAAACGTCCCATCTCCGTATACAGTGCCACGTCACCCATTCCTGCCGGAACCAGCACTTCTTCGTATACTTTCCGCACTCCTTCTCCGATTACACGAATATCATTCGGCTCCTGATCCGGCTTGTAAGGAATTCCCACACCACCGGAAAGATTGATAAATTCAATATCAGCCCCTGTCTCTTTTTCCAGTTTTACAGCAACTTCAAACAATACTTTTGCCAGCATCGGATAGTACTCATTGGTTACAGTGTTGCTTGCCAGGAATGCATGAATACCGAATTTCTTTGCTCCTTTTGCTTTCAGGATCTTAAATGCTTCAAAGAGCTGTTCTGTGGTCATACCGTATTTTGCATCTCCCGGGTTATCCATGATATCATTGCTGATTTTAAAGAGTCCACCCGGATTATAACGGCAGCTGATGGTCTCCGGAATATATCCGATAGCTTTTTCCAGAAAATCAATATGGGTAATATCATCCAGGTTGATGATTGCTCCCAGTTTTGCTGCATACTGATATTCCTCTGCCGGTGTGGCATTGGAAGAGAACATAATATCAGCTCCCTTGCATCCCATCGCCTTAGAAAGCATCAGTTCGGTCATGGAGGAACAGTCACATCCACATCCATATTCTTTCATGATCTGAATCAGTGTCGGGTTCGGGCATGCTTTCACCGCAAAGTACTCTCTGTACCCTTTGTTCCATGCGAAAGCTTCTTTTACTGCTTTTGCATTGTCCCGGATACCTTTTTCATCATACAGATGATAAGGGGTTGGAAATTTTGCGGTAATCTCATCCAGCTGTTCCTTTGTTACAAATGGTTTCTTGTTCATTTTTTCATAATCTCCTCTGTTGTGTTCTGTTACATTATTTTGCCTGAATAACCTGCATGATATTGGTCACTGCACCTTCCCCGTTTACCATATTGGTAGCCGGATCTCCTGCGGTAAATACCACAATGTCACCTTTTTTCACCAGATTTTCTCTTCTCACAATATACATGGCATGTGAAATGATATTCTCTGTGGAATCTTCTTCATAACCTGCTACGGAAGTGACTCCCCAGTAGATCTGCATCTTTCTTCTGGCCCACTCATTCGGACTTACGGCATAAATCGGCACTTTCGGTCTGAAGTTAGAGATCAGACGGGCGGTCTGTCCGGAAATCGTAGGTGTTACTATACAGTCTGCTCCCAGATTTTCTGTGGTCTGTACTGCTGCCACACCAACCGCACTGGAAACATTTTTATTACCCCGCAGCGCACGGTAGTCCAGAAAACGTTTGTGTGTCATATACGGCTCGGTAGATTCCGCGATTTTCACCATCATCTGTACCGCCTGTTCCGGATATTTTCCCATTGCGGTCTCACCGGATAACATGATGGCATCAGTTCCATCGTAGATGGCATTTGCAACGTCAGTTACCTCTGCTCTGGTCGGGCGTGGTGCACGCATCATGGAGTCGAGCATCTGTGTGGCAGTGATAACCGGTTTGTAGGATTCGTTACATTTGCGGATGATCATTTTCTGGATATGTGGAACCTTATGTGCCGGGATTTCCACACCCAGATCGCCTCTGGCAACCATCACGCCGTCCGCAGCTTTAATGATCTTGTCGATATTATGTACGCCCTCTGCATTTTCAATCTTGGCGATAACATCGATCCGCTCTCCACCGTTTGCACGAAGCAGTTCTTTAATCTCTTTGATTGCTTCTGCATTTCTTACGAAAGAAGCAGCGATAAAGTCAATTCCCTGTTCGATACCGAACAGAATATCTTTCTTATCCTGCTCAGTGATCGCCGGAAGTTTAACTTCTACATTCGGAACATTGATTCCTTTTTTCTGACCCAGTTCTCCACCATTGACAACCCGACAGACTACATCGGTATCTGTTACGTTCTCAACAGTCAGCTGAATCAGTCCGTCATCGATCAGGATCGTATCTCCCACTTTTACATCCTTCGGGAGATTTTTATAGGTCTGACTGCAACGAGTGTTATTTCCCTCTATCTGTTCCGTTGTCAGTGTAAACCGGCTTCCTTCTTCCAGATATACTTTCTGTCCGCCTTCCAGAATACCGGTGCGGATCTCCGGTCCTTTGGTGTCCAGTAATATAGCGATAGGCAACTTCAGTTCTTTTCGTACTTTTTTTAACAGATCCATTCTGATTTTCTGTTCTTCATGATCTCCGTGAGAAAAATTGAATCTGGCGACGTCCATACCTGCTTTAACCAGTTTTCGCATCATCTCTTCGTCATCCGTGTTCGGTCCCATAGTGCAGATAATTTTCGTTTTTTTCATAAAGTATGCCCCCCTATCTTATGTGCGTATGTGTAAACAGATGGTCCTGGCAATACTCATAATTGCCGTTACACTTGGAACAGAAACGGAATTCCAGATGCTCTCCGTCTTTTTCTGTTCTTCCACAGATTGCACATTTATGTTTAGTGATTCCCTTGTTGTTTACTTGGCTTCGATGAACCGCTCTTTGAAATTCTTTTCTTCTGTGAATCTCTCTCGGATTATACCGGCTCATATTTCGTGTCATGAAAAAAAATATAATAAAGTTCATCAAAGAACAGATAATCGCAACTCTTACCGCCCATCCGGACTGAATCATCTCTGCCAGAATCATCAACACATAAGCGACACCAAGCCATTTGATTTTTAATGGAATGATCATCATAAACAGCACCTGGTTATCCGGATAGGTTGCCGCATAAGCCAGGAAGATAGACATGCTGATATAATACGTGCTGAACAGTCCTCCAAATAAAACATTGCCGCCCAGTACAAAATTCAGGATAAATGCTCCGATGATTGTCATCAGAATACCTGAGAAGATGTATACATTATAGCGAAACGCTCCCCAGGTTCTCTCCAGAGAAGTTCCGATAGAGTAGTAAAACATCAATGTGATCAATATAAAGAAAATATTCTGTGTAGACGGTGGAATCAGCAGCCAGCTGACAATCCTCCATACCTGTCCGCGCAGGATCATGGCCGGTTCCAGTGTCATGTAGGTAAGTACCTGTGGAGTTATCATATACAACAGATATCCTGCCGCATAAGTCAGTACGATATACAAAGATAAATTGGTCAGTGCATATCTGCCGAATCTTCGCTCCATTTTATTCAAAAAATTCATATTTTTCTCCTTTTTAAGATGTTAGTCAAAAAGTATTTTGACCCCATTGATTTCTGATTATTCCATACTTCGTACTCTCACAATCAGAATAAGTCTTTTTTGCGGAAAACAATAGCTACCAGGATACTGAACACCAGAGAAAGCAGAATCACCATGAGAAATCCCATCGGATTATCCGCAAAAGGCATACCGACAGACTTTAAGTTCATACCATATGCACTGAAGATCATCGTCGGAATCGACATAACGATCGTCACTGTTGCCAGGAACTTCATAACAATATTCAGATTATTAGAAATAATTGAAGCGAATGCTTCTGTTGTTCCACTTAAGATACCACTGTAGATATTTGTCATCTCGATAGCCTGTTTATTCTCGATAATAACATCTTCGAGCAATTCTGTATCTTCCGGATACTGCTTGATATTTTCCACTTTTAACAGTTTTTCCAGAACCACTTCATTTGACCTCAGGGATGTAGTAAAGTACACCAGAGATTTCTGCAGCTCCAGCAGTTCTATCAGTTCCTGATTTCTCTGCGATTTGTGCAGTTTCTGTTCTACTTCATCACTCTTTTTGTCGATGATTCGCAGATAATGCAGATACAAAGATGCGTTGCGGTACAGAATCTGCAGGATAAAACGTGTTCTCTTATATGTGAAGAAATTCCGTACCCTTCCATCCATGAAAGAACTTAATACCGGGGTATCTTCCAGGCATACTGTGAAGATCTTATCGTCTGTCACCACAATACCCATAGGGATTGTTCCATACCATTCTTTGTCATTTCGTTCTTCGATCATAGGAATATCTACCAGAATCAGTGTGTAATGATCTTCCACTTCGATACGGGAACGTTCTTCCTCATCCAGAGGTGCCCGCAGATGATCCACGTCGATATCATATTTTTCTGCTATTTCCACAATCTCGGTGGCTGTCGGATCGATCAGTGCGATCCAGCTTCCCTCCTGTGCCTCATTGATCTGATGTACATTATTATCTATGGTTCTGAAAATCTTAACCATGTTATAAATCTCCCTTCTGTATGTTTGCCACTGCCAGAACGTGTCTGAAAAAGGCTTTTCGTGAGCTGCGAGTTCCAGTTTGTGGGAGATTTTATCCGAATGAGGGCGGCGTAGCGGGCTACGGCAACCGAATGAGGGTAAAATATACCGCAAAGTGGGGCTTGCAGATTTCGGAAATGATTTTTCAGACACGCTCTAAGACACAGAAAGTACTTCCGGTCCTATGGGCGACATATCCAGATATTTTGTTTTATCCGCTCGAGGATCAGGCCCGGCTTCCATTTATAACACTTCCTTTCCTAATTTTACATTTGCTCAAAAAGCAGTTTTCAGAGCACTCACTTTGCCATGATAAAATGCCAAAATTTAAGTTCATTATAAAGCCGTCAACTACTGTTTGTCAATTTCTTTACAAATTTTCTTCCCTGATATATAATAGCGAAAGATGCTTATTTTTCTAAGATTCTATTGATAATTTTTTAACCATTATAATAAGGAGAGTTTATGGCTGGATCATCTTTTGGTAGCATTTTTCGTATTACCACCTGGGGCGAATCCCATGGTGCCGGACTGGGGGTCGTAGTAGACGGTTGCCCGGCCGGTCTTCCTTTATGTGAGGAAGATATTCAGATTTTTTTAAACCGTAGGAAACCGGGACAGAGCAAATTTGCCACACCTCGAAAGGAAGACGATACCGTGGAGATTCTGTCCGGTGTTTTTGAAGGCAAAACCACCGGAACACCAATTTCCATGCTGGTAAGAAATACTTCCCAGCGTTCCCGTGATTATTCGGAAATTGCTTCCTATTACCGTCCAGGACATGCCGACTACACTTTTGATGAAAAATACGGTTTCCGTGACTACCGGGGAGGTGGACGTTCCTCCGGTCGGGAAACCATTGGCCGTGTGGCGGCCGGAGCTGTCGCATCCAAACTGCTTGCCACACTTGGCATTTCCCTGACTACCTATACCCGTTCTATCGGACCCGTAACCATCAAGACCTTTGACAGGACACAGATTGACCAGAATAAGCTGTATATGCCTGATGCGGATGCTGCCGCTGAAGCTTCCGCATATCTGCTACACTGTATGAAAGAGCAAAACTCCTCCGGTGGCATAGTGGAATGCATCGTAAATGGTCTTCCGACCGGCCTTGGTGATCCGGTTTTCGAAAAACTGGATGCTAATCTTGGAAAAGCAATTCTCTCCATTGGTGCTGTAAAAGCTTTTGAGATCGGTGACGGTATGGCAGTAGCATCCGCTACCGGTCGTTCCAACAACGATCCGTTCCTTCCTGGTGAAAACGGAGCCATCCGGAAAGCCAGCAATCACGCCGGAGGAGTTCTTGGCGGAATCAGCGATGGCAGTCCCCTGATTCTTCGAGCCGCTATCAAACCCACACCGTCCATCGCCTCCTTCCAGGACACCGTAAATAAACAGGGTAAACCAATCTCTGTCTCCATCAAAGGCCGCCACGACCCCATCATTGTTCCCCGTGCCGTAGTAGTCGTAGAATCCATGACGGCCCTTGTCCTCGCCGACGCGCTCCTGCTTAATATGACTGCAACGATGGACAACGTAAAAAAAATCTATACCGACAAATAAAAAACATCAGTAACTGTTCAGTACCTTCACAGTTACGAGCAAAAATGCCATCACCTTCGGTGATGGCATTTTTGCTTGTATGTCTCGGGATTTTGGCATATTTATGCCAAAACACCTCGCGGGATAATGGCTACTGAATAGTTGCAAACATCACAAAAAAGCTGCAACAGCATCAGAAATCCATTTTCTCTTGCCTTGCAGCTTTTTTCTATTGAAAACTTTCCCCACACACCCACCCCTCTCTCCTTTGAAAAAACAGCAACAAGCTCCGGATTCCCTTTGCAGCAAAGAAAATCCGGAGCCTGTTGCGTCCCCTTTTTCAACCAATCTTACTCTACTTCAATATTTGTCATCAAAATACAGTTCGGCGTCTCCACCTTCATCGGTTTCCCTTTCATCACGATCAGTTTCTTCTCATAATCAACCGCAAACGTCGTAATACTGTTGGATTCATGATTCACAACCGCCAGATGCTTTCCGTCCGGGAACAATGCAATATCCTTCGGATACTCCCCACTGATCGGTAACGCAAACTCTTTCGTCAGCGTACCTTCTTCCTGATCAATCGAGAACATTGCCACCGAATTATCTCCCGCTGTGGAAGTAAACAGATACTTTCCGTCCGGAGATATCGTCATAGCAGCTCCGCAGTCATGCATCGGATCCAGCTGATCGGACAGCGGTTCTACTAACTGAATCAGTTCAAATTCCGGTCCCTTATCAGTATCTTTATATGTGAATACGCCTACTTTATTAATTAATTCGAACAGAATGTACGCATATTTGCCGTCTTTACTAAACACGATCTCTCTCGGTCCGGATTCTCTCTTGCATCGAAGAATATCCACCAGTTCCATGCGGTTTCTTGTTGTATTGATCCGGTAAATCTTTACCTGATCGATTCCGTTATCTACCGCACATACATATTTTCCTTCCGGTGTTGTCTTCACACAGCTGACATGTGGACGGAAGTTACGTTCTGCAACACTTCCGACTCCTTTGTGGAACACGCCGTCAAAAACCTGACCCAGACGGCCATCCTGGTGTGTATGTACTGCTGTGATCTTGCCATCATGATATCCGGCAACAAACAGATATTTTCCTGTATCGTCCACGCACAGGTAACAACCTCTCATACCATCAATACCCACCTTATTGATCAGTTCCAGATCACCATCCGGTTTGATCTCAAACACTGCCACGCCTTCATCTGCAATCGAATACAGATACTTGCCGTTTTTCGATTTTACCACATAAGATGAATTGTTTACCGGCACTACTTTTCGCTCGCTCAGTGTACCTTCTTCCACATCCACGTCATACAGATGAATTCCAATACTGCTTCCATGTGTATAAGTTCCAACATATGCAATGTATTTTTCTTTTTCCATGATGTTTTTTCCTTTCTTTGCAATATTTGTGTATTTTTTAATATCTGTTGATTATTTTATCATATTTCAGACTATTTCACAATTCTTTCTTGAGGAACTTGCGAATTGTCTTCTTTCTATGATACACTCTCTGTATAATTTCGAATACAATATTCAAAAAGGAATCCACATATGAAACGAATATTCTCTTATACAATAACTGCACAGGACAGTGATCAGCGCATCTATGATTTTCTGCGTCATCACGGCTATTCCCGGCACATCCGCACCTGGCTCAAGCAGCATCCCGGTTCTGTCCGTCTGAACGGCAGGGAAGCACTCTTTTATTTTCCGCTCAAAACCGGTGATCTGCTGGAAATCACACTCGAGGAAGAACAGCCCTCGGAAAATATCATTCCAGTCTGCCTGCCGCTCCACATTATCTATGAAGACGAAGATCTGATGGTCATCGATAAACCGGCAGATATGCCGGTACATCCTTCCATCGGCAATTATGAAAATACTCTGGCAAATGCAGTTGCCTGGTACTTCCAGCAACAAAATATCCCCTTTGTCTTCCGCTGTATCAACCGTCTGGACCGCGACACCACCGGACTTCTGATTCTCGCCAAAAATATGCTGAGTGGTGCCATTCTTTCCGATCAGATGAAAAAACGCGAGATTCACCGTATCTATCTTGCCATCACAGAGGGAAAGACCGATCCCGCCGGTACCATCAACCGTCCGATCGGACGCGTAGATCAGTCTCTGATCTTACGGCAGGTTGATCCTGACAAAGGAGATCCCGCCTGTACTCATTATCTGCAAAAATGCTGGCATCCGAAAACCTTTTACCCGGCAACTCTTTCTGTTCCACAGGATGGTCTTTCTCTGGTTCAGTTGCAGCTGGAAACCGGACGTACCCATCAGATCCGTGTGCATATGACTTCCATCGGACATCCTCTGATCGGAGATACTCTGTACAATCCGGAAACTGCCCTGCTGGCTCGTCAGGCACTACACTCTTATCGGCTGGCATTTACCCACCCTGTCACCGGAGTTCCCCTGGAGTTTACTTCATCCCTCCCTGCAGATATGGCAGAATTTTTCCCGGAATATCATGCGTAAGTATTTTTATGATGTCGTAGTCAGAAGATACAAAAAAGATCTGAGAAATGCTTTTTCACATTTTTCAGATCTTTTTATTTTTCACATGATATTTCTGTTTATCCGACAGAATTTCCCTGTTTTCCTACATTGCGCGAATCCGCGGTACCTCTGCCACATGCAGATATTTGCTGATACATTTTACCAGCAGATCATGCTCGGATACATGATCCAGACCGGTGATTGCAATCGTTCCGATCACACCCACTTCTTCTACACGAATCGGGAATCCGCCTCCACAGGCCGCATACTCTTTCTCATCAAGAAATCTGTCTGCCAGGCTTTCTCCCCTCTCCCTCAGATCCATATACATCCGCAGACTGCTTTTTTCGGTAAGCCGCACCGTGTTCTCTTTTCTTGTCAGCCACTGTTCATGATACAGATTGGTACCATCCATACCATACTGGAATACGGTATAGCCGTTGTTTAAGCGAATCCGTACCAGTACTGCCGCACCTCGTTTTGCTGCCTCTGCCACGATCAGATTGCCCAGTTCCCATGCATCTGCATTGGTAAAACTGGAAAACTGAAGGATTTCTTCCTGCATCTGTAATACACTGCTTAATTCTTCAATCGTCATACCACTACCCCCGGCTTCTTTTTATTTTGCCAATGCCAGCAGAATCTGGTTACTTCTTGCGATGAACTGTGTCATTTCATCCGGACTCAGCTGTTTGTGAGCCATCATTGCCAGATCATACAGCTGCTGACATATTAACGGAACATTTTTATCGTCCTCTTTGTGTGCAGCCACATATTTTACCAGCGGATGATTTGCATTCAGAACCAGTGTAGCTCCGTTAGCACCGCCGAACATATTGGCATCCATACCATACATCTTCATCATATCCTGCATCCGGCGGCTTTCTTCGGACAGAGTTATCATAGAAGAAATACTTTCATTTTTCAGTTTTTCCACTTTCACATCCAGTTGTTCATTGTTCAGTGCTTTTTTGAAGGTTGCTGTCAGCTCATCGGTCATTTCTTTCAGATCTGTGCCATCTTCTTTGAAGTCTTCCGTCAGATCTGCATCGATACGCTGGAATTTTACATCTTCATGTTTCTGTTCTACATGGGTAATAAAAGCAGTATCAATATTATGTTTCAGAATTACTGCATCCATACCCTGTTCTTTAAACATATTGATGTACTGGCTCTGCTGTATTTCGTCAGATACATAATAAACTGTTGTTTTTTCCGTCTCCTTCTCTTCTGCCTGTTCTCCGTCTTTTTTCTCTTCTTCCGGTTTCCCGGCCTCTGCTGTTTCTGCTTCCGGTTTTTTATTTTCTTCGATGCAGTCTTTCAGTGTCAGATATTTGCCATCCAGATTTTTAAACAGGATATAATTATCCATCTTATCAGAGAATTTTGCATCTTTGATGCATCCGAATTTGATAAACGGGCTGATGTCATCCCAGTATTT
>NZ_JALFPR010000170.1:0-9755 GCF_022785585.1 Oliverpabstia sp.
TTCAGTAGCCACTGTCCCGCGAGGTGTTTTGACATGAATATGTCAAAATCCCGAGACATACAAGCCAAAATGCCATCACTGAAGGTGTTTTTATCGTTTAAATGCATTTTGGCTCGTAACTGTGAAGGTACTGAACAGTTACATGTATATGAGTAACCGTTCCTGAGTTTCAACAGTTACATAGGTGTCTGCGTGCATTCCGTTATTCATGGAAAGAAAACAGATGGAATGCCACAAAGGGATTACTTTCTACGAATCCTACATCCTGTCAGATATGAAAACTGTCATATAAACAGTTACATATTTAAATAGGAACATGTCCGAAAATCCGGACTGACTTATTATATGACATTTATTGGAATATGGCAATGTAGAAAAAAGAGATAATCTTTAAAAAAAGAGAAAATAATTGTGAAATATTTATTGAAAAAAAAGGCGGAAACAGATATAATAAGCGATACTGTATGAAAGAACATGGGCATTATTGAAGAAAAAAGCAATGATGTTTTAAAATCAGAGGATCAGAAAAACTGAACATATGGACCATATACCGGAACATCCGGTAAAAGAAAAGAGAAAGGTGATAAAAATATGTATAAGATCATAGCCAGAGATGGAAATGCAAAACGTGCAGAATTCCAGACCGTTCACGGAACCATCCAGACTCCGGTATTTATGAACGTAGGTACTGCCGCAGCCATCAAAGGAGCAGTGGCGACTACAGATTTAAAAGAAATCGGCACACAGGTAGAACTGTCCAATACCTACCATCTCCATGTGCGTCCGGGTGATAAAATTGTAAAACAGATGGGAGGCCTCCATAAATTCATGAACTGGGATCGTCCGATTCTTACGGATTCCGGCGGATTTCAGGTATTTTCCCTGGCAGGTTTAAGAAAGATCAAGGAAGAAGGCGTAACTTTCCGTTCCCACATCGATGGTCACAAGATCTTCATGGGACCGGAAGAGAGTATGCAGATCCAGTCCAACCTGGCTTCCACCATTGCGATGGCTTTCGATGAGTGCCCGTCCAGCGTGGCAGAACGAAGCTATGTGGAGGATTCCGTGGCAAGAACCACCCGTTGGCTGGCAAGATGTAAAACCGAGATGGCCAGACTGAACAGCCTGGAAGATACGATCAATAAAAATCAGCTGCTGTTCGGTATCAATCAGGGAGCTATCTTTGATGATATCCGTATCGATCACGCAAAAGCGATCAGTGAGATGAATCTGGATGGGTATGCGGTAGGTGGACTGGCTGTAGGAGAAAGCCATGAAGAAATGTACCATATCCTGGATGTGACCGTACCTCATCTGCCACTGGAAAAGCCAACGTATCTGATGGGTGTCGGAACCCCGGCCAACATTCTGGAAGCAGTAGATCGTGGTGTGGACTTTTTCGACTGTGTATACCCGAGCCGAAACGGCCGTCACGGACATGTATACACCAACCAGGGGAAGAGAAACCTGTTCAATGCCAAATATGAACTGGATCAGCGTCCGATCGAAGAAGGATGTCAGTGTCCGGCCTGCCGAAATTACAGCCGCGGCTATATCCGTCATCTGTTAAAAGCGAAAGAGATGCTGGGCATGCGTCTCTGCGTTCTGCATAATCTGTATTTCTACAACACAATGATGAGCGAGATTCGTCAGGCCATCGAAGAAGGCAGATACAAAGAATATAAAAAACAGAAGCTGGAAGGTTTCCTGGAAAACGACAAAAAGTAAAAAAACAATAAAAATATCAAAAACAGCTTGATGGAACCCCTGTTTTTGTGTATAGTAGTAATAACGTCCGTAAACGGAAAAGAAAAAGCAGGAGGAATGTGCAATGGGAGTAGTAATGACTTCAACACAGGCAGCAGGAGCAGCAAGCACTATCTATATGATCGCTATGCTGGTTATCATGTTCGCTCTGATGTATTTTTTAATGATCCGTCCGCAGAAAAAAGAACAAAAACGGGTCACAGCCATGCTGAATGATATGGAAGTAGGCGATGCAATAGTTACCACCGGTGGTTTCTACGGAGTTATCATCGATATCACCGATGAAGATGTAATCGTAGAATTCGGAAACAACAAAAACTGTCGAATCCCAATGAAAAAAGCAGCTATCGCAGAAGTAGAAAAAGCATCTGACGCAACTGAATAAAATGACATAAGCAAGATAAACAAAACGACCAATCAGATTTTCAACAGAGAACTTGGCTGGTCGTTTTTTCTTTTTATATGACAAAGGAGGCAAAATCAATATTTTTATAGAATATTGAAAAGCTTTAATGATCAGGAAACAGAGTATTTGCCAATGTCAGCCGGAAAGGAGCAGGGACAGGGTGTGGTGGCATTTTGCGTGCGGTTAGAGTGTGTTTTCAGATCCGGCTCTTAGAAGAACTTGACGGTGAGCGGCTCTCCGCGAACCGGCATTTAGTTCTTCTTAGAGACTAGCTGAAAACCGCTCTGCACGCTGCCGCCACACCCTGTCCCTGCTCCTTTCCGGCGTCCGTTCCCAATAACCCCCTCAACTTTCCCTTGAAAATACCATGAAAATAGATTATGATAGTCTGTAACAGATTAAAGAGGTAAAGAAAGAAAGGATGAAATGATTATGAACTACAAAATTGCATTAATTCACGGAGACGGAATCGGTCCTGAAATTGTGAATGAAGCAAAAAAAATATTAGATAAAGTATGTCAGGTATACGGGCACACATTCACATACACCAACGTACTCCTGGGTGGTGCATCCATCGACGTACACGGTGTCCCGCTGACTGATGAAGCTGTCGCAGAAGCAAAATCCAGCGATGCTGTTCTGATGGGATCCATCGGAGGAGACGCAAAAACATCCCCGTGGTATCAGTTAGAGCCATCCAAACGCCCGGAAGCAGGGCTTCTGGCAATCCGTAAAGCTCTGAACCTGTTCGCAAACCTTCGTCCGGCATACCTGTATGATGAACTGAAAGCTGCATGCCCGTTAAAAGAAGATCGGATCGGTGACGGATTTGACATGATCATCGTCAGAGAACTGACCGGAGGTCTTTACTTCGGAGAAAGAAAGACCGAAGAACAGGATGGCGTGATGACAGCTGTGGATACCCTGTCTTATAATGAAAAAGAAATCAGAAGAATCGCTGTCAAAGCATTTGAGATCGCGATGAAGAGAAGAAAGAAAGTAACAAGCGTAGACAAAGCAAACGTACTGGATTCCTCCCGTCTGTGGAGAAAAATCGTAGAGGAAGTAGCAAAAGACTATCCGGAAGTAATCCTGGAACATATGCTTGTAGACAACTGTGCGATGCAGCTGGTACATAACCCGGGTCAGTTTGATGTCATTCTGACAGAGAATATGTTCGGAGACATCCTTTCCGATGAGGCAAGTATGGTAACCGGATCCATCGGTATGCTTTCCTCCGCAAGTCTGAACGAGACAAGCTTTGGACTGTATGAGCCAAGCCACGGTTCTGCACCGGACATCGCAGGGAAGGGAATTGCAAACCCGATCGCAACTATTCTGTCCGCAGCAATGTTACTTCGTTATTCCCTGAATCTGGACAAAGAAGCAGATGCAGTGGAAACAGCTGTTCAGGCAGTCTTAAAAGAAGGATACCGTACCGGAGATATTATGTCTGAAGGATGCACACAGGTAGGAACCGTACAGATGGGTGACCTGATCGCAGAACGGATTCACTAAAACTGAATGGGAAAACAGAAAGGAAGCGTAACGAATATGAGAAGTGATGCAGTAAAAACTGGAATGCAGCAGGCACCTCACCGGTCCCTGTTTAACGCACTGGGAATGACAAAAGAAGAGATGGAGAGACCGTTAGTCGGTATCGTAAGCTCTTATAACGAGATCGTTCCCGGTCATATGAATCTGGATAAAATCGTTAATGCAGTAAAACAGGGAGTTGCCATGGCAGGCGGTACGCCGATCATGTTTCCGGCGATTGCGGTCTGTGACGGTATCGCCATGGGACATATCGGAATGAAATATTCCCTGGTAACCCGTGATTTGATCGCTGATTCCACAGAAGCGATGGCGATGGCCCATCAGTTCGATGCACTGGTTATGGTGCCAAACTGTGATAAAAATGTACCGGGACTTCTGATGGCAGCAGCCAGACTGAACGTACCGACCGTATTTGTCAGCGGTGGTCCGATGCTTGCAGGTCATGTACACGGTCAGAAACGAAGCCTGTCCAGTATGTTCGAGGCAGTAGGATCCTACGCAGCCGGAACTATGACAGAGGACGATGTGGAAGAATTTGAAAATAAAGTATGCCCGACCTGCGGTTCCTGTTCCGGTATGTATACAGCCAACAGTATGAACTGCCTGACCGAGGTACTGGGTATGGGACTTCGTGGAAACGGAACCATCCCGGCTGTATATTCCGAACGTATCAAACTGGCAAAACATGCCGGCATGCAGGTTATGGAAATGTACAGAAAGAATATCCGTCCGAGAGATATCATGACAAAAGAAGCAGTTATGAATGCACTGACTGTAGATATGGCACTGGGATGTTCTACTAACAGTATGCTGCATCTGCCGGCAATCGCACATGAAATTGGATTTGACTTCGATATCACTCTGGCAAATGAAGTAAGTGCTAAAACACCAAACCTGTGTCATCTGGCACCGGCAGGACCGACTTACATGGAAGACCTGAACGAAGCAGGCGGTGTGTATGCTGTCATGAATGAATTATCAAAGAAAAATCTGCTGAATCTGGACTGCATGACAGTAACCGGAAAAACAGTAGGAGAAAATATTGCAAACTGCGTTAACCGGAATCCGGAAGTTATCCGTCCGTTAGACAATCCATACAGCCAGACCGGAGGACTTGCTGTTCTGACAGGTAATCTGGCACCGGACGGTGGTGTTGTAAAACGCAGTGCTGTCTGCGAAGAAATGATGGTACACGAAGGACCGGCTCGTGTATTTGAATGCGAAGAAGATGCTATTGCAGCCATCAAAGGCGGAAAAATTGTTGCGGGTGATGTTGTTGTGATCCGTTACGAAGGACCAAAAGGTGGTCCCGGCATGAGAGAAATGCTGAACCCGACTTCCGCAATCGCAGGTATGGGACTGGGATCTTCCGTAGCACTGATCACAGACGGACGATTCTCCGGAGCATCCAGAGGAGCTTCTATCGGACACGTATCACCGGAAGCAGCCGTAGGCGGACCAATCGCACTGGTAGAAGAAGGCGACATGATCCGTATTAATATCCCGGAAACCAGTCTGGAACTGCTGGTATCTGACGAGGAACTGGCAAAGAGAAAAGCAAACTGGCAGCCGCGTGAGCCGAAAGTAACGACCGGATATCTGGCACGTTATGCAGCTATGGTAACCAGCGGTAACCGTGGTGCTATTCTCGAAGTACCGAAGAAATAATTTAGGAGGAAAGACTGATGCAGCTTACAGGATCAGAAATTATTATTGAATGTCTGAAAGAACAGGGCGTAGACACCGTATTCGGATATCCGGGAGGAACGATCCTGAATGTCTATGATGCTTTATATAAACACAGCGATGAGATCCATCATGTACTCACATCTCATGAACAGGGTGCTTCCCATGCTGCTGACGGATATGCCCGTGCTACCGGAAGAGTAGGTGTATGTATGGCAACCTCCGGTCCGGGAGCAACCAATCTGGTAACCGGTATCGCGACAGCCCATATGGATTCTATCCCGATGGTAGCGATCACAGCTAACGTGGCAACAGGACTTCTCGGACGTGACAGTTTCCAGGAGATTGATATCGCCGGCGTTGTTATGCCAATCACCAAATATAGTATGATCGTAAAAGATATCCATGACCTTGCACCTGCGATCCGCCGTGCATTTACCATTGCACAGAGCGGAAGACCGGGTCCGGTACTTGTGGATGTGACAAAAGATGTGACAGCAGCTGTTACAGAATATACTTATCAGGAGCCGACACCGATTGCTCCGTATACTGCCGAGATGATGGAATCTGACCTAGATCAGGCAGCAAAACTGATCAGTGAGGCAGAAAAACCATTCATTTTCGTGGGCGGAGGTGCGATCACTTCCGGAGCGGCAGAAGAACTGCGCAAATTTGCACACACCATTAATTCTCCGGTAACGGATTCCCTGATGGGAAAAGGCGCATTTTCCGGAGAAGACGAACTGTATACCGGTATGCTTGGTATGCACGGAACCAAAACATCCAACCTGGGTGTGACAAAGTGTGATCTTCTGATCACTGTGGGAGCACGTTTTTCTGACCGAGTAACCGGTAACACTGCAAAATTTGCAAAGAATGCAAAGATCATCCAGATCGATGTGGATGCCGCAGAGATCAACAAAAACATTAAAGTAGACTGCAGTATCATCGGCGATGTCAAAGAAGTATTAAAAGAATTAAACAAAAAGATCTATCCGAAGAATCACGATGCCTGGGTGAAAGAAGTGGAAGATATGAAAGCAAAATATCCGCTGAAATATAACCAGGAAGGTCTGACCGGACCGTATGTCATCGAAGAACTGTATCGTGTGACAAAAGGTGATGCGATCGTCGTTACCGATGTGGGACAGCACCAGATGTGGGCTGCCCAGTATTACAAATACAAAGAACCGCGTACTCTGATCACTTCCGGCGGACTGGGAACCATGGGTTATGGTCTTGGAGCAGCAATCGGTGCAAAATTCGGTCGTCCGGACAAAGTGGTAGTCAATATCGCAGGTGACGGATGCTTCCGTATGAACATGAACGAAGTTGCTACGGCAGCAAGAAATAACCTGCCGCTTATTGAGATCGTTATTAACAATCACGTACTGGGCATGGTGCGTCAGTGGCAGACTCTGTTCTACGATCACCGTTATTCAAGCACCATACTGGATGACAAAGTAGATTTTGTAAAATTTGCAGAATCCATGGGTGCAGTTGGCATCCGTGTGACCAAAAAAGAAGAAGTGGGTCCGGCGATCGAAAAAGCAATCGCACTGAACACAACTGTTGTGCTGGACTGCCAGATCGACTGTGATGACAAAGTATTCCCGATGGTTCCTGCAGGAGCTCCGATCGAGGAAGTCTTTGATGCTGAGGATCTTGCGAAGAAAGAAAAATAGGAATTAATAAATAAAGCAAACCTGATACATTAAAATATATATCTGGTTTGCTTTATTGCTATAAAAATATATTTAACAGAATTTTGATATTGACAATAATTTATCAGAGGTGTATAGTGTTTCATATGTTAGCACACTAAAGTGCTAACGGGAAAGAAGAAAAAGGACAGCTGTTTAGCTGGCATATGCGAAGGTGCTGAACAGTTATGAAAATGTGAGAAAGAGGAGGAAACTAAGGTGAGTAGAGTTTACAATTTTTCAGCAGGTCCTGCTGTACTGCCGGAAGAAGTGCTGAAAGAAGCACAGGCAGAGATGTTAGATTATAAGGATACAGGAATGTCTGTGATGGAGATGAGTCACCGTTCCAAAGCTTTTGATCAGATTATTCAGGAAGCAGAAAAAGATCTGAGAGACCTGATGCACATCCCGGATAACTATAAAGTGTTATTCCTTCAGGGCGGAGCATCTCTGCAGTTTGCCATGATCCCGATGAACCTGATGAAAAACAAGGTTGCCGATTATATCGTAACTGGTCAGTGGGCAAAGAAAGCATGGCAGGAAGCACAGAAGTACGGAAAAGCAAACAAGATTGCCACTTCCGAAGACAAGACATTCTCTTATATCCCGGACTGTTCTGATCTTCCGATCAGCGAAGATGCAGATTATGTATACATCTGTGAGAATAACACGATCTATGGAACAAAATTCAAAGAACTGCCAAATACCAAAGGAAAAGATCTGGTGGCAGATGTTTCCTCCTGTTTCCTGTCTGAACCGGTAGATGTAAGCAAATATGCAATCATCTACGGTGGTGTACAGAAAAATATCGGACCGGCCGGTATGGTCATCGCAATCGTAAGAGATGACCTGATTACAGACGATGTATTGCCGGGAACTCCGACCATGATGAAATATAAGACACATGCTGATGCAAATTCTCTTTATAATACACCAAACTGTTACTGCATCTACATCTGTGGTAAAGTATTCAAATGGCTGAAAAAACAGGGCGGTCTGGAAGCAATGAAAGAGCGCAATGAAAAGAAAGCCAAGATCCTGTATGATTATCTGGATGAAAGTAAACTGTTCAAGGGAACCGTAGAAAAAGCTTCCCGTTCTCTGATGAACGTTCCTTTCGTAACAGGAGACCCGGATCTGGATGCAAAGTTTGTAAAAGAAGCGAAAGAAGCAGGTCTGGAGAATCTGAAAGGACACAGAACTGTCGGTGGTATGCGGGCAAGTATCTACAATGCTATGCCGATTGAAGGTGTGGAAAAATTAGTGGAGTTCATGAAAAAATTTGAGAAGGAGAATCTGTAAGATGTTTCAGTATCAATGTCTGAATCCGATCTCCAAAGTGGGACTGGATGGATTTACAAATGATTACACAAAAACCGAAGAAATAGAAAAAGCCGATGCGATCCTGGTAAGAAGTGCTTCGATGCATGAGATGAAATTACCGGAAAACATTCAGGCTATTGCCCGTGCCGGAGCCGGTGTCAACAACATTCCGTTACAGGATTGTGCAGAGCAGGGTATCGTCGTATTCAATACACCGGGAGCTAACGCAAACGGTGTCAAAGAAATGGTAATCGCCGGCATGCTCCTTGCATCCCGTGATATCGTAGGCGGTGTGGAATGGGTAAAACAGGAAAAAGATAACGAAAATGTTGGAAAACTGGCAGAAAAACAGAAAAAACAGTTTGCCGGCTGCGAGATCAAAGGAAAGAAACTCGGTGTCATCGGTCTGGGAGCCATCGGAGCCATGGTTGCCAACACTGCGATTTATCTTGGTATGGAAGTATACGGATATGATCCATATATTTCTGTGGATACCGCATGGAAGCTTTCCAGAGAGATCAAACATATCGCTAATGTGGAAGATATTTTCAAAGAGTGTGATTACATTACCCTTCATGTGCCGCTTCTTGACAGCACAAAGGGCATGATCAGCAAAGACAGCATCGCAATGATGAAAGACGGTGTGGTTCTGTTAAACTTCTCCAGAGACCTTCTGGTGGATGAAACTGCTCTGATAGACGCGCTGGAAACAGGAAAAGTGAAAAAATATGTCACAGATTTTGCAAACCCCACCGTTGCAGGCGCAAAAAATACACTGGTAACACCACATCTGGGAGCATCCACAGCTGAATCCGAAGACAACTGTGCATGCATGGCAGTCAAAGAACTGAGAGATTATCTGGAAAATGGTAATATCCATAATTCTGTCAACTATCCAAACTGCGATATGGGTATCTGTGGTGTGGCCGGAAGAATCGCCATCAACCATAAAAATGTAGTAAACATGATCAGCCAGTTCGCAACAGTCCTGGGTGGAGCAGGTATGAATATCTCTGATATGACCAACAAGAGCAAAGGGGATTATGCATATACTCTGATCGATCTGGAGACGCCGGCAACACAGGAGATCATCGACAAATTAGACGAGATCGAGGGCGTTCTGAAAGTCAGGATAATAAAATAAATAGAAAATAAAACGTGCTGGAGCGTGCCTGAAAAATCATTTCCGCAATCTGCAAGCCCCACTTTGCGGTATATTTTACCCTCATTCGGTTGCCGTAGCCCGCTACGCCGCCCTCATTCGGATAAAATCTCCCACAAATTGGGACTCGCAACTCACGAAAAGTCTTTTT
>NZ_JALFPR010000010.1:0-3744 GCF_022785585.1 Oliverpabstia sp.
AAAATTATGAGATGCATCTGCCGAGTTATTCGATCGGCGATAAGATTTATGAAAAGATCGGACCGGTCTGAGAGTCTTACGGAAAGACGGTTCTGGTGATCGGAGGAAAGAGAGCGCTGGAAGCGGCTTATGAAAAGATTCAGAAAGCAGTAGACCGGACCAATCTGGTGAGAAAAGTATCTTCGGTGTTATCTGTATGTATTATTATCGGTCTTCTGGCAGTGTATGTGCCGAATATCATCGCAGGAGCCGGAAAAACCGGTGAGACGATATCGGTGATGACGGAAGGTCATATGCCGTTTGGAAAAGCACTGTATGTGGCATTCTTATATGGCACCTTTCAGCTGGCAAATGTAGCCGTGTTTGTACAGCATGCAAAATCATTTGAAAAACCGAAGGATGCCGTAAAGAGTATGGCAATCGGTGGAGTGGTAAATGCGATCCTGATGGTGATGGTCGTTCTCGGAATCATGACCGTATATCTGGAGCCTGAGATGAGCCGGCAAAGTGTGCCGACATTATTTATGGTGCAAAATGGTGTGGGGAAACGTTTTATGACACCGCTGATCTCTGTCCTGATCATCCTTGGTGCGGTGTCAACGGCTGTCAATATGGTAGCCGCCATGGTGCAGAGGATATGTCATGGTCTGGAAAAGAAAACACAGCAGACAAAACAGGAACAGAAAAAGACAGTTACAAAGATGCAGATATTGGTTGCACTGGTATGCTGTGTGGCGGATTTTGGAATTGCCCAGTTCGGACTGCTGACATTGATTCAGAAAGCGTACAGCATACTGGCTTACCTGGCAATTCCGGTGATACTGGTTCCGTATATAGTACATATGGTGGTTACACGGATGGATACCAGGAATGAAAGGATTACAGAAGAAAAATCCTGATAACTATTCAGTAGGTTGTAACTGTGAAGGGAATGAACAACTACAAATCCTGGTAATCTGTGAGATAAAATTCAAGTAAAAAAGATATGAAAAAGGGCTGTTATCAGAAATTGGTAGCAGTCTTTTTGGTAGACAGATTGATAAATTCTATTATAATATATTTTATAGAACAGCAGTCTGGAGGAATAGCGTGGAGAGATTAATTTTAAGTGAGCAGGATTACCGGGAACAGATGGAAAATGTTGTGAAACCGTATCTGGATATCCGCAAGTCCGTGCTGTGGCCGGAACGGGAAGAGGGGAAGAAAATCTACTGTGAGAGGTATCTGGCGGACAGTCCGAAGGGTGTGGTGATGATTTCCCATGGGTTTACGGAAACTGCGGAAAAATATAAAGAAGTGATTTATTATTTTGTGAAAAAACAGTATCATGTGTATCTGCCAGAGTACTGCGGGCATGGAAGAAGTTATCGGCTGATACCGGATAGTTCGCTGATTTATGTGGACGATTATCAGCGGTATGTGAACGATTTTCTGTATGTGGCAAAGATGGCAGCAAAAGAAAACCCTGGACTTCCGGTATTTTTATATGGACATTCCATGGGTGGAGGTCTTGCGGCAGCGGAGGCAGCGCAGGAGCCGGAGCTTTTCACGAAAGTGGTGCTTTCCTCTCCGATGATCCGTCCTGCAACCGGAAATATCCTGTGGCCGGTGGCAAAACAGATCGCTTTCGGTGCGTGCCAGCAGGGAAAAGGAGCGGAATATGTAGTCGGACAGCATCCGTATGAGGGACGGGAAAATTTTGAAACCAGTTCTTCTACCTGCAAGGTGCGGTTTGAATATTATCAGGATAAAAAAGAGAAAGAACCGTTGTTTCAGACAAACGGGGCGTCATACAGCTGGCTGTACCAGGCAGGGCGGCTGAACAGATATCTGCAACGGAAAGCGTGGAAGCAGATCCAGGCTCCTGTGCTGATCTTCCAGTCGGCAGAGGATCATCTGGTGTCAAAGCCGGAACAGGTACGGTTTGTGGTAAAACTTGCCAGACGGGGACTGACCTCGGGAACTATGATCATTGTACCGGGGACAAAGCATGAAATCTACGGATCCGGAAGCCGAATCCTGCGGGGATACTGGAAACGGATTTTTGCATTTCTGGAAGAGCCGCAGGCGGGAAAGGATGGTTCGGGAAAATAATAAAGATACAGGGTAACTATTCAGCAGACAGTATTGGTAATACGAGGGAAAAAGAAGATGGCAGTCATAGGAATTGATCTTGGAACAACCAATTCACTTGGTTGTGTCTACCGAAACGGAAAAGCGGAATTGATACCGAACGCATACGGCTCTTATCTTACACCGAGTGTGGTCAGTATGACGGAGGACGGAAAACTGATTGTGGGACAACCGGCGAAAGACCGGCTGATCACCCATCCGGAACGGACAGTTTCTTCTTTTAAGAAAGATATGGGAACCGGGCGCAGCTGGAAGCCTGGAGAAAAAAGTTTTCTTCCGGAAGAACTGAGCAGTCTGGTGATCCGGTCAATCGTGGAAGATGCACAGAATTATCTGGGCGAAGAGATTGAGGAAGCGGTGATCTCGGTTCCGGCGTATTTTCATGATGAACAGAGAGTGGCGGTAAAACGTGCCGGAGCACTTGCAGGGATCCATGTGGAACGGATCGTCAATGAGCCAAGTGCAGCGGCACTGGCATCTTATTTTACAGCAAATGAAGAACAGAATATGCTGGTGTTTGATTTTGGTGGAGGAACGCTGGATGTGTCACTGGTGGATTGCTTTGATACAATGGTAGAAATTGTGTCTGTGGCGGGAAATAACCGACTGGGAGGGGATGATTTTGATCGATTGATTGCGGAGCATTTTCTACGGGAACACGGAGTTGCAAGGCAGCAGCTGCGTGCGCAGGAATACGCGGTGCTTCTCAAACAGGCGGAACGATGCAAAAAGCTGCTTTCCGAGCAGGAAGAGGTCGTGATGCATGCGATGGTGGGGGATCAGGTTTATGAGAGTATCTATACGATGGACCGGTTGTTTGAGGAGAGTAAAGCTTTGTTAAAAGAGATCCGTCAGGTCATCGGAAGAGCATTGAAAGACGGGAAAATGACGATTCATGATGTGGATCTGGTGGTCATGGCAGGAGGATCCAGCAAAATGCCGCTGATTCAGAAGTATATCCGCCATCTGTTTCATAAAGCACCTATGGTGCAGGGAAACTGTGACGAGCTGATCGCGCTGGGACTTGGGCTTGTGTGTGGTGTGAAAGAGAGAAAAGAAGAGATAAAAGATTATATTCTGACGGATATCTGCCCGTTTTCTCTCGGCGTTGCCACGATAAATGAAGCAGACCCGGACCGGGCATATATGGCAAATATCATCAATCGCAATACGGTACTGCCGTGTTCGAGAGTACGCAGATTCTATACGGCATCGGATCAGCAGGATTATGTAGTTGTGGAGGTACATCAGGGAGAAAATACTTACGCGCAGGATAATCTGCTTCTTGGGAAAATCGAGATATCGGTTCCGCCAAAACCAAAGGGAAAAGAAGCGGTGGATGTCCGGTTTACCTATGATATCAACGGGATTTTGATGGTGGATACCCGGGTGGTATCTACCGGTGTGGTAAAAACACATATTATTTCTCAGAAAATTCCGGAAGCAGAACTGGAAGAACGTGTCCGGGAGCTGGAGAAAGCGGTCAGTATGCTGGAATATTATGATCCGTTTGAGGAAGAATTCGATGCATCGGAGTCTGACTGGGATCTGTGGGACGAAGAGGAAGCACAGGATCCGGACAATGAAGAAACGGACGAGGAGGAGTTATGG
>NZ_JALFPR010000013.1:0-21287 GCF_022785585.1 Oliverpabstia sp.
TTTCTTTCAAGCAATAAACATAGTTTAACTGTAACTATTCAGTAGCCACTGTCCCGCGAGGTGTTTTGACATGAATATGTCAAAATCCCGAGACATACAAGCCAAAATGCCATCACCGAAGGTGATTTACGTGAGCAACGAGTCAAAGTCCGTGCTTGCACGGAACCTTGAGGAGTGCCGCGATAACGATAAAAACTCGCAAAGCGTGTTTTTATCGTTTAAATGCATTTTGGCTCGTAACTGTGAAGGTACTGAACAGTTACGTTTAACTGTTTATTCATAGCGGACAATTTCTTTTTTTAACCGCACCATGATCCTTTTTTCCAGTCTGGAGATGTAGGATTGAGATATTCCGAGAAGATCTGCCACTTCTTTTTGCGTTTTTTCTTTTCCATCCGGCTGATTCAGCCCGAAGCGAAGACAGATGATCATCTTTTCTCTGGCATTTAGCTTGTTAATAGCTTTTACCAGAAGCTTACACTCCACCTCGTGCTCCAGATCCCTGTAGATCACATCTTCGTCTGTTCCGAGGATATCAGAAAGCAGCAGCTCATTCCCGTCCCAGTCCACATTCAACGGTTCATCGATGGAGACTTCCATGCGGGTTCTGCTGTTTCTTCTCAGATACATCAGGATTTCGTTTTCGATACAGCGGGACGCATACGTTGCAAGTTTAATCTTCTTTTCCGGATTGAAGGTATTGATTGCCTTGATCAGTCCAATCGTTCCAATAGATATCAGATCTTCCATTCCAACACCGGTGTTATCAAACTTCTGTGCGATGTATACCACAAGGCGCAGATTGTGTTCGATCAGACTTGCCCTCGCCTGCTGGCTGTCCTCTTTTGTCAGACTCTCTATCACTGCGGATTCCTGCTGAGGAGATAACGGATTGGGCAGTACGTCTGCTCCACCGATATAATACACCTCTCCGGGTTTTCTCCACAGCATGCGGGAAAAACCCGGTAACATACGCATACGAAAATGACTGGGTAATACTGCCTGCATCATAGAATTTCCTCCTAACTGTCTATCAGATTTGGATGTAAGATCATCTGACAGTCCCCGAAAGCAGAACTGTCTTCCCCCGAAAAAGCGACCACCGGAGCGTGGATCACTTTCTGTACGTTTTCATTTTCCAGGTACATGGCATCCAGCGTGACTGCTACCAGCAGCCCGCAAGAACAGCCAAGACTGGAATAAACCAGAAAATGTGGATGCATACGCCGAAACGACAAAGCCGCTTCTTTTTCTGCCTTTCCCCTCTGAAATTCCTGTAATTTTTCCATTGTATCTGCATCACAAAGCTTTTCCAGAGTTCCTTTTTGAATGATACTTACCGGTTTTTGTGCGATCGGATCATACAGGCTGTTCCCTGTATCAAAAAAGGCATTTACCTCTGTAATCTGCCCTTCCATCTGCAGTCTTACCCGGCAGCGGATCCTGCTTTTTTTTCTCCATTCCCGGTATCGTGGAAGAACAGCAGCATACACAAGGTAACAGACGGTTCCCGCCAGCAATACGTCTTTTGTCCCGGCAAATCCCAGGAATCGTTTCAGGACTTCCAGCATACCTCCCATGAGGAATCCTGCTATGTACAGACCGGCGATTCCACCACAGAGCCTTCCTGGTGTCCGCAGTCCACATCCAAACCTCACCATGATTGTGTTGATTGCCACATATGCCAGTAATGTATTCGCCGGAAAGCTGACGGGTAAAAGAATCAGCATACAATAACTCAAAGCTCCAAAAGCAGCTCCTCCAAGAGAAGCCAATACTCCTGCCCTTCCTCCACACAGTTTTTTTACCAGTCGGAGTAAATAATAATCCATCACCAGATTGGTAACAAACAGTTCATCCGGATAGATTGTGTAAGACAAAAAGCACCCCCTGTTCCATCTGGAATACTTACTGGAAAACAAGTATTATTATATGGAACAGGAAGTGCTTATTTTGTCAAAAATGGGGTGTCGAACGACAGTTTCGCTCGACACCCCATTCCTGATTTTTCACTTTTTCGAAATTATTATACATATTCCTTTCGGATCAGCGGTATATTTTCTTGTTTTTTATTATTATTTGTAGAGAATTACTCTTGTTTCATATGGCTGCAGAACACCTGCTACATGGTTTTTGTAGTTAGTGATCAGTTCTTCGCCTTCTTTTCCTTCGAACAGATCGCAAGGTACTTCTTTGTTTGTAAAGTTACAAGCTACCACCAGTTTCTCATCGCCCAGTATTCTCTCGTATGCATAGATATCATCGTTGTCTTCCAGCAGTCCGTGGAATACACCCTCTACGATAATCTCATTCTCATGACGCAGCCGGATCAGTTTCTGATAGTAGTAGAATACACTGTCTTTGTCTTCCAGGGCAGCCTTTGCGTTGATCTGTGTATAGTTTTTGTTCACACTGATCCATGGCGTTCCTGTGGTAAATCCGGCATTTGCGCTGTCATCCCACTGCATCGGAGTTCTGGCGTTATCACGGCTGACCATCTTCAGACAGTTCAGCATCTCTTCCTCTGTCATCAGACCGCTCTCGGTATACTCTTTGTATGCGTTGATAGCTTCGATATCTTTGTAATCATCGATGGATTTGAAATATGCATTAGTCATGCCAATTTCTTCGCCCTGATAGATATACGGAGAACCTTTCAGCATATGCAGGCAGGTTGCGATCATCTTTGCGGATACCTCACGGTACATCGGGCTGTCATCACCGAATCTGGATACGGCACGCGGCTGATCGTGGTTATCCCAGTACAGACTGTTCCATGCTTTTCCTTCCAGGTCATTCTGCCATTTGTTCATGACAGCACGGACTTTTTTCATTTCCGGTTTCTTAGTGGTCCATTTGCCGTATTTTCCTTCTGTTGTTCCCATGTGTTCAAACTGGAATACCATGTTCAGTTCGCTTCCATCCAGATTTGCATATTTCTTTGCTTCCTCTGTTGTAACACCTGGTGTTTCACCAACAGTGATCAGATCAAATTTGGAAAGTACACGCTGGTTCATTTCCTGCAGATATTCATGTACATGAGGTCCGTTGCATACATATGGTGACATATCGCCGTGCAGTCCATCACGGATCTCTCCGTCCGGATATGCAGGATCTTTGGAGATCATGCTGATAACGTCCATACGGAAACCATCTACACCTTTTTCACACCACCAGGTCATCATGTTAAATACTTCGTCACGTACTACCGGGTTCTCCCAGTTCAGATCCGGCTGTTTTTTTGAGAAGCAATGCAGATAATACATTCCTGTTTCTTCGTCAAACTCCCAGACAGAACCTCCGAAGCATGCTCCCCAGTTATTAGGCTCTTTGCCGTCTTTCGGATCTTTCCAGATATAATAATCACGATACGGATTGTCTTTTGATTTTTTGCTTTCCAGGAACCATCTGTGCTCATCGGAGCTGTGGTTTACTACCAGATCCATCACCAGTTTGATGCCTCGTTTGTGCATCTCAGCGATCATCCGGTCAAAGTCTTCCATTGTTCCGAAATCGGTCATGATATCCTGATAATCGGAGATATCATATCCATTGTCATCGTTCGGGGATTTATAGATTGGTGACAGCCAGATCACATCAACTCCCAGTTCTTTCAGATAATCCAGATGTGCGGTAATACCATTCAGATCACCGATACCGTCTCCGTTGCTATCTGCAAAACTTCTTGGATAAATCTGATAAATAACACTACTTTTCCACCATGCTTTGCTCATATGTTTGTCCTCTTTTCTTTCTTCCGAAAATTTTCTGTATTTTCAGACTCGTTTTCATATATATTCAGGATACTATATTTCATTTCACATTTCTTGTAATATATTGCTATTTTTTTATACTATATTCACTTTCTGTTGCTCTGTTTTTGACACCTATGTAATATCTTTCTGTGTGTTTCTTCCATTTTTCATAAGAAATACACAAAACAGAGCAATCGTTACTGTTCACTCCGATTCCGGTAACACGCTTCGTGGGATATTACCAATGAACAGTAACGAATAATCCACGATATCCCTGTGATCCATGCGTTATCTCTTTCTTTTTTGAAAATCATGTGTTATCTTTAGAATATAAACATAGCATTTTGAGATAATTACTCGATTAAATTTTAATTAAAGGACTGTATTTACATGAATAGCTTATCTTATCACGAAAGTCACTCTCATGGTTCTCTCGGTCTTCCGTTTCAGGCATACTCTCAGGAAGATCCTTACGGGCAATACTTTGTGCCATATCACTGGCATGAGGAAGTGGAATTTATATATGTTACCAAAGGAAGTCTTGTACTTCGTACCCAGAACCGTACCCGGCTGCTCCAGGAAGGACATATTTATTTTATTAATCCCGGCACACTGCACGGACTGTTTGGAAACAGTCCGTTTTCCCACCATTATGCGCTGGTTTTCCGGTTGGATATGCTGAATTTTCTTCAGACAGATTCCTGCCAGACCTCTTATCTGGTACCTCTTTGCACCGGAAAATATCTGTTTCCCGATAGTGAAGCACTTGCTCCGGAACTCACTGCTCAGATTGCTGCACTCATAAAAAAAGCAGCCGACGAGTACCGAAACTGCGATACCTCGCTGACTGCCGCTCTCTCGATCAAGATCACGCTGTTGCAGATTCTGGAAATGCTGTTTGCCAGCCAGTCCTTTATCCCCGGTACACAGGCAGGAGAAACTTCCGGTGATGTGAATCCGTTAAAAGCTGTATTTTCTTATATTGAATCTCACTACGGAGAAAAAATATCTCTGGAAGACCTTGCCGGCACAATTCATATGAACCGGAATTATTTCTGCCGTTTTTTTAAAGAAAAGGCAGGAAAAACACCGTTTTCCTACCTGAATGAATACCGGGTCAACCAGGCGGCCTCCCAGCTGCTCTCCACCCGGCTTCCCATCACTGAGATTGCATTAAACGCCGGTTTCGAAAATATGAGTTATTTTATCCGTCAGTTCAGACGTTGCAAAGGCTGTACCCCTTCTGCCTACCGGAATACCGAAGACCCCAAGTCTCTGCCGATTCCGTTCTGACATTCTGTATCTGTTTTTCCGTCAGGCAGCCACCTGTTTTTTTGTGCGGATTACCCATTGGAACACAATCACAAACAGCACACCTTTAACAATGGAAGTCGATGACAGTGCCCACCAGATACCGTTCAGTCCCAGCGAAGTCCCTCCAAGAATGATCGCCAGCGGTATCCGGGCACTGGTAAAGATTATGCTGATCACACTGCATAGATGTGTCCTTCCCAGTCCGGAAAGCGCTCCTACTGTCGTTGTCTCAATACATAAAAAGGCTTCGCTGAATCCAACGATGATCAGATAATCAACCGCTGTGGCAATCGCTTTCGGCTCATGGAAGAAAATATTTGCGATCGGACGCGGAACACACACAAACAACAGCGTAATGAAAATCCCCCAGATTCCGACTGTCCACTGAGATGCCCGATATCCTTTCTTTACACGCCCCATCTCTCCCGCACCATAGTTCTGCGCGATAAACGCATTTAACGCGGTGGCGAATCCGTCTGCCGTATTCCAGGATATGGATTCAATCTGTCCTCCCACACGCTGTGTGGCGATGGCTTCTGCCCCAAAAGCAGATACCATGCGGGTGATTACCATCGATATCACGCAGTATGCCATTCCCTGTATCGCAGTAGGAATTCCGATTTTGCAGATCCCGTTCAGATATTCTGCCGGAATTTTTGCGAACAGGGTAATACCTTTTAATACATTTTCTTTCTTCTGTTTCACGATTCCAAGAATCATGATACTCATAACGATAAACTGCGCCGTTACCGTTGCAATGGCTCCTCCTGCCGCACCCAGTTTCGGAAGCGGTCCCGGTCCGAGAATCAGAAGCGGATCCAGGATCATATTCATCGCCAGACCGATCAGGTTCGCATAAAACGGTGTTTTCGAATCTCCCTGCGCCGTATAGATACCGGTCAGTGTCACCGACAAAAATGAAAAGACGATCAGTCCGCAGGCAATCTCTGTGTAGACAAATGCCGCCGCATACGCCTCCGGATCCTCCAGTTTAAAAAATCCGATCATCTGCTTTGTAAAAATAAGTACAACCAGTGCATACACCAGCCCCATCACCGTTGCCAGCTGAACCGCCGCCTGGGCATACCCATGAGCCTTTTCCTTATCTCCTCTTCCGACACACTGCCCCACCTGCACCTGTCCGCCCATCCTTGCCATAGATGCAAATCCCTGAGACAGCCAGGTGAACATGCCTCCGACACCGATACCAGCCACTGCTTTTGAGCCGAGCAGTCCGATCCATGCCATATCGGTAATGTTGTATAAAGTTCCCAGAAAGGAAGACGCCATGATCGGTATCGCCAGTTTGGTCAGCGTCTTCAGAATAGGCCCCTTCGTCAAATTTCCTTCCATGTAATATAATTCTCCTTACATCATATTTTTCTTTTTGTGCTTCATCCACTATTTCTCTGATTTTATGCTTCCCATGGTGTCGGATCTTTCTTTAAAAGTTCCGGAAACGTGATCATCGCCGGCTGTTTTTTCTGATGTTCGCCGATTATTTTCTCCATCCACACCATGTTATACCAGGTATCAAACTTATACCCGCACTGATAAAATTCTCCCACCAGCCGGTATCCCAGATGATGATGAAAATCCATGCTGTTGCGGTCAAGATGTTCATCCGGCACTTCCGGCACACCGATGCAGGCATTCAGATTTGTGATGTTCTGCTTTTTCAACACCTGTTCCAGCGCCGCATACATCTTCTTTCCAAGTCCTCTCTTTTTCTGATCTTCCCGGATATAGATCGTCGTCTCTACCGCCCAGTCGTAAGCAGACCGTTCATTGAATGTCCCTGCATACACATACCCCAACAGCTCCCCGTTTTCTTCCAGTACCAGATATGGGTATTTCGTCAGAATATGGCGGATCCGTCCGGCAAACTCTTTCTCCGATGGTACTCCATATTCGAATGTGATCGCTGTTTTCTCCACATAAGGCGCGTAGATCTCCAGAAGTCCTTTTGCGTCTTCCGGCTTTGCCACCCGGATCGTCAGTTCTTCTTTCATGCTATCCCTCTCCTTTTTTCAAACATATGTTTTATCTTACCATTCCACCGCCCGATATGCAATGTGAATCCGTATTACAGTCGTTTTTTCTTATTTTAATAAAATTTAGAATAACCGATAGATTTTTTTATCATACCGCAAATAATACGAATTAGTACTTGTTATGCTTTTGTTATACAATTAACACATACATGATACCTAAACGTCAAAAAGTCGGAAGTCTGGCGCAGGCTTGCTTGCAGGAAGATTTCTGACCTTGAGACTTGCCAGAAACATGAGTAAGTAGCCATTTTTTGAAGAAAAATGCGCGGATTACGAATGTTTTTGAGGATTGGGAGAGTACGAAGTACGGAACAATCCGGTATCAAATGGGGCAAAACGTGCGCAGATCGCAGATTTTGACGCTGTAGAGATTCATGCAGGACACTCTTATCTGATCAGCCAGTTTCTCTCTCCTACCACTAACAAACGTACTGACGAATTCGGTGGTTCTGTAGAAAACAGAACACGTTTCTGCCGTATGGTCATCGAAGAAGTCAGAAAACAGGTAGGACCTTTCTCTCCGATCATGCTGCGTCTGAGTGCAGATGAGATGGTAGAAGGTGGAAACACACTGGAAGACGGATGGCGTTCCTACATGCCAAGAGCTGTCAAAGAAAGATTCGGCAAACCATGTATCTCCATGGGAAATATCCGTGATCCGGAAGTGGCTGAAAAGCTCCTGGCTGACGGTGATGCAGATCTGATCGGTATGGGTCGTGGACTGATCGCAGATCCGGAATGGGTAAATAAAGTTGCAACCGGTCACGAATGTGATATCCGAAAATGTATCTCCTGGAACATCGTGCCGCTGCTCTGGATAATCTGTATATCTTTACCGGAACACAGGCAACACCTGAAAACATCCGCAAGTTCCATCCGAACCTGATCGTTAATGCTACCGGCTCCGGCCCTCTGCTTCCTCCGATCAATGGTCTGATGGATAATATTGACAAAGAAGGCGGAAATGTTTATTCTATCTTAGGTATGATCAGTCATATCAACGATTTCCGCAGGATCTGGAAGGCAAAAAGATAGCTGTTATCGGTGGCGGTGCCGTAGGTCTGGATGTTGTGGAATTCTTTGCAACACGTAAAGCAGATATCTCTATCGTTGAAATGATGGATCAGATTGGCCGTGATCTGGATCCGGTAACCAAAAACGATATGAAATGTCAGATGAAAGCTCACGGTGTACACCAGCTCACCGGCAATGCAGAACGAAGCATTTGCAAAACTGGGATATGACTATGCATATCTGGCATTCGAAGTTGGTGCCGACGAGATTGAAGACGCAGTAAAGGCCATCCGTACTCTTAAAATGAGAGGATCCAACGTATCCATGCCAAACAAAACACTGGTAGGACAGTATCTTGACGAACTGTCACCGGCAGCCGAACTTTGCGGTGCTGTAAACACCATCGTCAATGATAACGGTCATCTGACCGGTCATATCACAGACGGTATCGGTTTTATGCAGTCTCTGAAAGACAACAACATCGATGTGATCGGCAAAAAGATGACCATCGTAGGTGCCGGCGGTGCTGCTACAGCTATTGAGATCCAGGCGGCACTGGACGGAGTTTCAGAAATCGTAATCTTCAACCGCAAAGACGAATTCTGGGACCGTGCAGTATCTACCGTAGAAAAGATCAACACCCGGACTTCTTCTCACGCAGTACTCTACGATCTGGCAGATCTTGACAAACTGAAAGAAGAGATGGATGACAGCTACCTGTTTGTCAACGCTACCGGTGTTGGTATGAAACCGCTGGAAGGACAGTCCGTAGTACCGGACAAATCTTACTTCCGTCCGGAACTGATCGTTGTCGATGTTCCTTATTCTCCACTGGAGACAAAGATGCGTTCCATGGCAAAAGAAGTTGGATGCAAGACCATGAACGGTCTGGGCATGATGCTGTTCCAGGGATCTGCTGCTTTCGAGTTGTGGACCGGCGAACCGATGCCTATCGAACACATGAAAGAAGTTCTGAACATCAAATACGACTAAAATGTAAAACGTTTTTCAGGAAAGGAAAACACTATGAATACTGTAAAAGTAAGAAACATTACCATCGGCGAAGGCAGACCGAAGATCTGTGTTCCGATCGTTGGTAAAACCCGCGAGGAAATCCTCAAAGAAGCCTCTACCTTCTCCGCACTGCCTGTAGATGTTGCAGAGTGGCGTGTGGACTGGTACGATGACGTCTTCGATACCGAGGAAGTTCTGGCCACCGCTAAGCAGCTGAATGAAGCTCTGGGCGAGATTCCTGTACTCTTCACTTTCCGAACCTCCAAGGAAGGCGGAGAAAAAGAAATCTCTCCGGAACAGTATGCACAGTTAAACAAAGCCGTAGCGGAAAGCGGCTATGTGGATCTGGTGGATGTGGAAGCATTTACCGGGGATGAGATTGTAACCTCCATCATTTCTCATGCCCATGCAAATGGCATAAAAGTCATCGCTTCCAACCATGACTTTGCAAAAACCCCTGAGAAAGACGAGATTGTTCGCCGTCTCAGGAAAATGCAGACCCTCGGCGCAGACATTCCTAAGATTGCTCTGATGCCGACCTGCAAAAAAGATGTTCTGACACTTTTAGAAGCCACTCTGGAAATGTCAGAACAGTACGCAGACCGCCCGATCATCACCATGTCTATGGCCGGAACGGGTGTTGTAAGCCGTCTGACCGGTGAGACCTTTGGTTCCGCACTGACCTTCGGTGCCGCTTCCAAAGCTTCTGCACCTGGACAGATCGGTGTCCATGAATTGAAACAGGTTCTGGACATCATTCACAAAAGTCTGTAATACAGAAAATAATAAAGCTTTAAAAACATAATTTCAAATTCCAACTTACTTCATAACCCTTTTGTATAAGATAAAAAGAGAAGACCTGCAGTAATTTCCCCTTACCGCAGGTCTTCTCTTATATTCTGTATCTTCTTTTTATATTATTCTGTATTTTGCTTTACTCTTCTGTACTCTCAATTTCTTTCTGTCCTGGTTACAGTTCAGCCACAGCATAAAGGTGGAAGAACTGGTAAATCCGATCAGCACAGCTGCCAGAGAAACTTTTGTCAGTTTCACTTTACTCTTCTCCTGTTTTTCACCGCTCTTCTTTTCTCTTACCGGGAACGGAAGTAACAGGATCAGAACTCCATCTATCAGGATCGCAATTCCTGCCACCAGAAAAATGGTGCGGTAGGACATATTTGCTGCCGCTACCATTCCGATAAAGAACGGCAGCAGAAACTGACTGATACACATGGAAAATTTTGTAAACAGATTCGCAATCGAAGGATTATTGACATAAATCTCCATACAGGTCGGACTTACACAGGTGTCCAGGAAGGAATTGGCGATTCCGCCCACAATGGCGAATGCATAGCCGATTCCCATCGACGGAGAAAATGCAATTCCGAAGAAAAAGATCACATAGCAGATCACACCGATCAATCCGCTTAACTTCCCACTGTCGCGCCCCACACTTTTGCAAACTGTGGTTTGTACTGTCCTAAAATAGACGCTCCTATTCCATGAATAAAATACGTGAAATACAATGCGAGAGATGTTATCACATAATTCTTCTTGCTGTTCTGTTTCATTTTTTACCTCATTTTATTTTGCGTTTTCCGCCTGGAACTTTTTATATTCCTCTACTGGCATATCCAGGCCGGTATATAATTTGTAGGCTGCAACTCCCTGCCACAGAAGCATGCCCTTTCCGCCGATGGTCTTTGCACAGCCGGCTTCTCTTGCTTCCCGGAGGAGTTTTGTTTCTTCCGGATTGTATACAACATCGCATACTACCAGATCCGGACGGAATACGGATTTGTCCGTGATCAGGGAAACATCTTCATGAGGTTTCATCCCTGCCATTGTTCCGTTTACCAGAATATCTGCTTTTGCGATCTCTTCTTTCAGTTTGTCCTGATCTTCGATACAGAATACCTGAACATCGCAATCCGGTACTTCTTTTTTCAGCTTTGCAGCTGTATTCTTTGCGCGATCCAGGAAAGGATCGTTCGGGTTAAAGATGGAAATAGATGCTGCTCCGTCCAGTGCACACTGCACCTGGATCGCTGTTGCAGCTCCACCTGCACCTAATACTACCATTTTCTTTCCTTTTACATCTACACCGTGGTCTCTCAGGTTTCCAACGAATCCGATTCCGTCTGTCATATGACCGACCAGTTTTCCGTTTTCGTTGACGATTGTATTGACTGCACCGATGATTCTTGCTGCATCGGATAATTCGTCCATGTTCTGTGCTGCTGCAGTTTTGCACGGCATGGTTACGTTGCATCCTCTCATGTTAAACAGACGCATGGCATCCAGCGCTGCCGGTACCTGATCTTCTTTGATATCAAAAGCCATGTAGCAATAATCCAGATTATGATAGCGGAAGCAGAAATTGTACATATCCGGGGATCCTGAATGTCCTACCGGGCTTCCAATCAGTGCCAATAATCCTGTTGTTCCTTTGATTCTCTGTTCCATCTTCTTTTCCTCCTGTTTTGGGTCTAAATCTGAGATGCCACATCGTAGGCTTCTTTCGTTGCATCCAGTGCACGTCTTGCACGGATTGCATCACCGATTACATAGGTATCCGGTACGATAGCTTTCACCTGTTCTTCAAGAGGATTATAATTTCTGTAACCCATGGAAAGTACAACGGAATCGTAGCCTCCGGCCTCGTGATGTTCGCCGTCTGCTGTCTCATACTCTACGCCGTCTTCGAAGAATCTGCATACTTTTGCTCCGGTAATCTGACCGATACCATATTCTTCGAAATCTTTCATCAGATATACTCTGTGCTCGTGGATCACATCTGCACCTACGGTATCTCTGAATTCAATAACTGTTACCTCGTGGTTCTGTTCGCCAAGGAAGGCTGCTGTCTCACAGCCAACCATTCCGCCGCCGACTACCAGTACTTTCTTACCTGCTGCACGTTTTCCTTCCAGCAGATCTGATCCGTAAATAATGGACGGATGATCGATGCCTTCGATCGGCAGTACCAGTGTCCGGGAGCCTGTTGCAAGAATCACGCTGTCCGGGTTTTCCTCTTTGATGAAGTCTGCTGTCACCTCGTGGTTCAATTTTATCTCAACTCCATCTTTTTGGCAACGATGAATGTAGCTGCGGATCATGTTTGTGATATCACCTTTTCCCGGCGGGTAAGCAGCCAGTCGCATATTTCCGCCAAGCTTTTCGCCTGCTTCGTATAAAGTAACCTCATGGCCTCTTTCTTTCGCGACAAAGGCTGCACACAGACCGGCAACACCGCCACCGATTACATGATATTCTTCGGTGTTTCTGCCTGTTTTAACGGTTCTGCATCCTGACCCAGGAACGGGTTTGTCAGACAACATAACGGTTTTCCTGCAGACAGGCGATACACGGAATCTTAAAAGATGCCTATCATCCGCCGGTGGTGGATATCTTCAAACAGTTTGTCATTGACCAGACACGAGGGGAACTTGATTACCGGACGATCTGATCCTGCCCGGTATCTGTTATCATTGGAACACGAACTTTGGCTCTTTGCTCGCGTAACTAAAAAAGCTGCAGAAACAATGTTTTTCCATTGCTTCTGCAGCTTTTTATGTGCTTTTCATAAATTATTTGTTATCCATCTGACGCAGTCTGTGGATCAGTTCTTCGCAGATCTGCAGCTCATCTTTTCCATCGGTCTCGATGACGATATCGGCAGCTGCCTCGTATTTTTCTCTACGTTTTTCCATCAGTTCCGCAATAAATGATACCGTCTTGTTGTTTTCGATCAGTGGACGGTCATGGCTGTCTTTGACACGATCCAGAATCGTCTCCGGTTTTGCGGTCAGTAATACGACACGACCATTTTTCTTCATCTCCACAACATTGCACTCTCTCATCGGAGTACCACCACCACAGGAGATAACCACATTGGTTCTCGACTGCATCTCGATCAGCAGATTGGTTTCCAGATCGCGGAAATACTGCTCACCATACACTTCGAAGATATCGGAGATACTCATGCCTTCTCTCTCGGCGATGATCTGATCCATCTCGATCACATCCATCGCAAATGCGGTTTTCAGAAATTCAGAAATCGTACTCTTACCCGCTCCCATGAAGCCGATCAGGACGATATTATAGTTGAACAGTTTTCTTGCCTGAATTCTTTTACTGTTCTGGGTAATGCTTCCAAAGACATCTTCCACTTCTGCTTTATGGCGTCTGTCTGCCATCCGGCGCTCCAGCCATTCTTTCTGTTTTGCTTCCTGTTCCGGCTGCAGGATCGGGATACCATTTGCCTCTTTATATGCCATGATATCTTCTACAATACGGTTACGCATAAGCAGTGCATCCAGAATAATTTCATCGCACTGTCCAAGACTTTCTCTTAATATTTCCAACTGATTCATTCTTCTTACCTTCCTTATTCAAGTTCAATACTTTAACATCTTTTCGTTATTATAACAGGTGTTTTTAGTTATCACAATACGATTTAATGTTTTTCCACTTTAAATTGCTAAATTTCGGAAAATTCTGTTCCCGGCGCGCCCGATTTTCCCTTTTGCGTTGTTGACAGTCCCTTACTCGGGCTTTATAATTAATTTATATTGCTCTGTCAGACGCATACTGCAGTTACACATTATTTACAGAGCACAAAGGAGAGTTTTTATGAAGCAAATTATTTTAACCGGCGACCGTCCAACCGGTCGTCTTCATGTGGGTCATTATGTCGGATCCCTGAAAGAAAGAGTAAAATTACAGAACTCCGGCAACTATGACGAAATCTATATTATGATCGCCGATGCGCAGGCATTGACCGATAACGCAGAACACCCGGAGAAAGTTCGTCAGAACATCATGCAGGTAGCACTCGATTATCTTGCCTGTGGTCTGGATCCGGAGAAATCCACGATTTTCATCCAGTCCATGATCCCGGAACTGACTGAGCTGACTTTCTACTATATGAATCTGGTTACCGTATCCCGTGTACAGCGTAACCCTACTGTAAAAGCTGAGATCCAGATGAGAAACTTCGAAGCCAGCATCCCGGTTGGATTCTTCTGTTATCCGATCAGCCAGGCCGCTGACATCACCGCTTTCCGTGCCACAAGTGTACCGGTAGGTGAAGACCAGATGCCGATGATCGAACAGTGTAAAGAAATCGTACACAAGTTCAACAGCGTATATGGCGAGACCCTGACTGAGCCAAAGATCGTCCTGCCAAGCAACCAGGCCTGCCTGCGTCTGCCGGGTATCGACGGTAAGGCAAAAATGAGCAAATCCCTTGGCAACTGCATCTACCTGTCCGACGAATCGGAAGATATCAGAACAAAGATCATGTCCATGTTCACTGATCCGAACCACATCCGTGTGCAGGATCCCGGAAAAGTGGAAGGCAACCCGGTATTCATCTATCTGGACGCATTCTGTCGCCCGGAACACTTTGAAGAATTCCTGCCGGACTACAACAACCTGGATGAACTGAAAGCCCACTATCAGCGCGGTGGCCTGGGCGATGTAAAAGTAAAGAAATTCCTGAATAACGTTATTCAGTCCGAACTTGAGCCGATCCGTAACCGCCGTAAAATGTGGGAGAAAAACCTGCCGGACGTATACGACATCCTGAAAAAAGGCAGCGCCGCAGCCAGAGAAACCGCCGCCAAAACATTGGACGATGTTCGTCACTCCATGCGCATCGACTACTTCACAGATGACAATCTGCTGAAATAAAGGGAAGCAGATCAGCACTTTTGCTGACCGCAATATATAAAGAATGTGCCTTGGCACATTCTCGCGCCTGCGGCGGTCGCTTGCGACATCTACCTTATACGCGCAGTGCGCATCCTCGCGGAGCGTTTTTTGCTTTACAGGAAAGCAATTTCTTGTAAAGCAAAAAAGATACGATATCATATCGTAAGAAAACCAATGATATGATATCGTATCTTTTTTTGTTATTTTTATTCTCCGGTAGCTTCCCGGTAGGCTTCGCTTCCCACCTCACTCCAGGATGTTTTTTCCCCTGAGATTACTTCCCCGGTTGTCTTATTCACTGCATAGAATCCGAGCAGCTGGGTATCTTTTCCTGTTTCCACCCTCTCATAGACAAACAACTCGCATTCTCCATTCTTTGATGTCCGGTCATAGACCAGGCGATTGTCCCAGCTGTTGCCATTCTCTTCACCGCTTTCAAAAATGGCATAAAAGTTTCCTTTTGCATTACAACTTGCAGTCACCTGGGAGACATCTCCGTCATCTGCTATCTCACCATGTTCTTTCATGTATGTATAGACTGCCCGCGCCTGAGACATCAGCGGATCTTCTGTTTCGGTATCTGCTCCGCTCTCTGTGGTTCCATCTATATTTGTATCTGTCGTATTCTCTCCGGTCGTCTGATCTTCTTCGGTTCCGCTATCATTCTGTATTTCCCCATCGGATATCTGTTCTGTCGAATCGTCTTCCAGTGTTTCCTCGGAGATTCCATATTCGATAATCTCATCCAGTGTCAGCGTTCGGCGGAAAAACAGTCCGGTAGCTTTGTTATAATAATACTCCGGCGGATCCAGCCAGTTTTCATGCTTCATCTCGATCACACCATTCGGCTGTACCTCTACCTCCGCATCACTTCCAAAAATCTGAGCCACCTGCATCAGGCTATTTCCCAAAAAGAGACAGATCCAGAGAATCACCAAAAAGATCTTCTGCACAGTCTTTGCACCCTTTCCTTTTTCCATCTGTTTTCCGATCAGCCGGAACAGTTTGACCAGCCAGTACAGCGTGAGCACTGTCCATCCAAAGAAAAGAACGAAAAAAGAGACATACACAACCCAGTCTCTGTAATGATACCGCCATGACAGTAACCCATTGACACTGTAATAGACTCCGGTATACAAAATCAGAATCGCAGCCAGCATCGTAACCACCGGCCAGGAAGCTTTCTGCTCCTCCCAGTCACTCACAGCAAGCACCAGTTTGTCCGGATTGCTCTCCGGTAAAAACAGGCTTTCGATTTCCTCCTGTGATAACTGCTGCGGTTTTTGTGGGATTGCATAACAACTGGTCAGCGCTTCCTGCCAGCTCTCCTGTGCATCCAGATATAGCGCTGCTGCCTGGTAAAAATAAAAACTGCGAAGCTGCGCTACATTCAATTTTTCCCTTTTCACCAGCTCCAGTGCCTGCAGTGCCATCTGCGGATGGTGCAGTTCGATCTGCTGCCTTGCCATCTGAAGCAGGGTAATGGAGCGAAGTTTTTCCTTCTTTTTATATAAGGTACGGTACATGGCATAATTATAATCATGCCGCTCCTGCACTTCCCGTTTTCTCATCCGTACGACATCGATCCGATTGCGTGCAACCAGTAACAGTGCCAGAAACACTGCCACAGAACAAAACAGCAGAACGATGGCTTTTAACATATCATTCGTATAATCGTCTCTTTTCAATGTCAGATACAGCAGGATATAGGTAAGAATCGCTGCCAGGACGACCAGGCTACGGTAGATCCGCTGCCTCCGAAGCCGCCACAACCCCAGCCGGTATCCACGGGTTGGCGGTGTGGACGGGTTGGAAAGGTCATAATAATTCATTGCGTATTCACCTCACACTATGATAATAGCTTTTATTTTTTTCTCATCTCGTTTATTTTAGCTTTCCTGTATCAGATACGCAAGACTATACGAATCGTTTACCCACAGAATTCAGGTGTTTCCAGGTCAAGATACGCGATTTCTTCATCGGAAAGTTGTAACAGCAGTGCTTCCCGGTTCGCTTTCATCCTGTCTGCTTTTGACATACTCGCGATTGCGAAAATATTCAACGGATGGGAAAATATCCAGTTCATGGCAATCTGTGCTACCGTCACACCGTGTTTTTCTGCGATGATTTCACAGCGTCGGAGGCGTTCAAAATTATCCGAACACGCATAGCCTGTCATTGCAAAAGAATCCAGATAGTCACTGGCATGATCCGCATACTCGCTTTTCATCCTGCCGGAGAAAAAGCCTCTGCCCAAAGATGCATACGCGATCACCGGCATCTGATTTTTTTCATACCATGCTCTGGCCTCTTGATTTTCCGGTCCGGAAATGTTGACGCATCCACCTCCCCACGGATCTTCCACCTGTCGGGCCAGACAGAAGTTCGGGCTGGAAACGGAAAACGGGATCAGGTTATGTTTGTAGGCATATTCATTAGCCTCCTCGATCCTTGTATGCATCCAGTTCGATGCACCAAACGCGCCGATGCTTCCTTCTTCATGCATGGCATTAAACGTCTCCACAGCTACCGCCACATCGATATCCGGATCATCCCTGTGAAGTATATAGATATCAATATAATCGGTTTTCAACTCTTCCAGTGACTTCTTCAGGTCTTTTCGCATCTCTTTTTCATTCACCCGTTTGTTCCACATGGCATCCGGATGGCCGCATTTGCTGAGAATGACTACCTCCTCCCGTCTGCCACTCTTTTCCAGCCAGTTGCCAAAAGAATGCTCCGCCTCCATATATACCCTTGCCGTATCAAAAGCATTGATTCCATTGGCCAGAGCCGCCTCAAAAAAATCCGTTCCATCTGCCCCGTCCTGGATCGGTGAAAATGCAGTTCCTGCAAAAATTCGGGATACCTTTTTGTCTACATAAGGAATCGAAGCGTATAAATTCTCCTTGTTTTTCATGTCTGTTCTTCCTTTCCCCAAATATAAAGTAACAGGTCAGAACTTTTTCTGCCCGTTTTTAATATCACCAGTTTACCATCTGCGGAACTCAGATTCCATAGACAAAACCCTGTTTTTTACAAAAGTCATATCTTCCTCTGATTTTCTTTATACCGCCAGTACAGAATCCATACATAATGTAAGTGCATATTCATATGCATTGCCGCCCCAGTTTCTCTCATCGTATCCGTCAACCTCGGCAAGACTGTCCGCCGTATATAATATCATTCCCCAGATCACATTCCTGAATGCCGCACAGGCGGCAAGTGCTGAACATTCCATTTCTACTACTGAGCATCCCTCTGCCTTCCTGTATGCAACCTTTTCTTTTGTTTCACGAAAAAATCCATCGGTTGACCAGGTAAATACTTCCTGATATTTCATCCCGTGTTCCAGTATCGTCTTTTCGATCGCTTTTCTTGCCCTTTTATTAATTTCCATAAATCTCGAAGGCGCAGCATAATGGTATGAGGTTCCTTCATCACGCAAAGCTTTCTCCGGTATCAGAAAAGTTCCTTCTGCAAATTTCTCCAACGCTCCGCAACTGCCCGCGGAAATAATTTCACGCACTCCATATCCAATCAGCCAGTCCAGAATCTGTGTCGCAGCCGCCGCACCCACCGGTGCCTGGCAAAGCACAATTTTTTCACCTTTATATGTTGTTATATAAACAGGATATTCTTTGGTCGCACTGATAAAATACGATACAATCTGTGCTCCGGTCTTCTCCGCATATTCATCAATGTATTCGCCAAGAAAGGCAAATACACATTTTTTCGGAAGAATCAGATTCAGGTTCTCATGCACTGGGCTGATCACTGCCGTTTGTTCTGTATCAAACTCCAATATTGGTATTTCATTTTTTATAATGCTCATATGATTTCTCCTTTTCCCCGTTATTTTCGAAACAGCTTTGTGCTAAGATAACATCACCAAAATCTGAAAAGCATCTGCCGGAACTGTAATTTTGGTTATTTTAACAAAGTTTTATCTGTTTTGCAAGACATCTTGATCTGCTCATCATTTGCTTTCCTGTTCTTGACGAATATCCTGCAAAACCTTATAATTATCTCAATAAAGTAAGGAGGTGCAGCGCTGTATGAATGATGCCTTACCAATCGAAGATTTAAGCAAAACTTATCTTGAACACTCTATGGTTATCAATAATTTTGTTATCAAAATCGGCAGCCAGATTAAAGACAGCCTGTGTCGTGTTTTTGGTGACGGTGTACAATATGAATGGCGTGAGAATGATGATAAGATAATCGTTCCTGATGTCTCCATCATCTGCAACCTGCGAGATCGTAAAAATATTTCTTTTACCGGTATTCCCCGTTTCGTAATGGAAGTTTTATCCAATGCCACGGAAGACTATGACCGACATGAGAAAATGGATATTTACTGTAAGGTGGGGGTCTCTGAATACTGGATCGTTGACTGGAGAAAAAAATCTGTGGAAATTTATCTTTTTGATTTTAGAGAAGATGGTACTGGGTATCCCTATCTTTACAAAACCGTCACCGCTCAGAATAAAGACGAGCTGCAACTGGTGATGTTTCCGAATCTTAAGATAACTTTTGATGAATTATTTGATCTTGGAGAATATTAATATATAGAAAAGCAGCCGGAACTGCATGTTGCCTTGTTCTTGCTGCTTTTCACTTTCAGCTTTTTAAATTTTTATTTATCATACAGAAACTCTTCTGAAAGGGTAACGTTAAAATTTTTAGCCAGATGTCTGAAATTATCAGGTGTGATTTTCTGCAGTTTATCAGGTCTCATTGACAGCATTTTTACCAGAATCTCTGCTGACTTTTCTGCTGTATGCATGAGGCCGAATGTGAGATCAAAATCCTCTCCGGCAGCAAACATTCCATGATGTGCCCAGATGGCAAGGTCATATCTTATTTTCCACGTTATCATTTTTTGTCTTTTCTGTTTTCTTTTCGGTATTTGTGCGGTGTCATTCCATATCGTTTCTTAAATTGCCTGAAAAACATCACCCTTATGAAGCACTAATTCCTTTCCCTCTATGCAATGCGTAATGCTGCCCTGTGCCACATACATAATCTCTACATAATGCTGACCCCTTTTAAGCAGCAGTTCCCTGTCTATTTCCTCTATCTTTTCCTTCACATACAATTGTCTTTCAATGTCACCCTGACCATCCAGATATTTCTGTTCTTCTTCAGATACCTCCATCAGTTCATCTAACAGCTTCTGTTTCATGTAACATCCTCTTCATACGCTTTAATAACTGTAATCTGCTGAAATGCATTCTCACATTTTTCTCATTCTCCTGTGCAAGCCTGGAATCTATACAATGATCACTGTAGAAATTAATCACATCCCATACTTTTCAATTATTCATCCTGCTGCATACTGCTCAATGCCGCCCCTGTTGCCGCTTCTTCTTCACATTCTGCCAATGCCAGTTTCGCGCCAAACATTTCTTCTACAATTTCACAGAGAACCGGATTCTTTCGCAATCCGTTTCCGGATCCGATCATGCATTTTATTTGCATTCCGGTTCCGTTCTGAATCGTCTGATACATCTGATAGAGTTCCCTGCTCATTCCCTCGAGAGTCCCGTAAACAAACGCTGCCGGTGTGAAATTGTCCACACTGAGATTGGTAATACTTCCGGTTTGCTCCGGATGTACTCTGGTTCCGTCAAATGTTGTTTCTATCTGAAGTTTTTGCCTGTTTTCCCTTCCGGTGCAGGATGCTTTCCCGTCTCCTGCCAGTTTCTCCAGGGTTTTGTACAGAGGTTTCTCCTGTCCGGTTGCCTCTTTCACAAATTCTCTGAAGAATTTTTCCAGCAGTGCATACGCTTTTCCTCCGCACAGAGAAGCTCCTGCAAGCAGGTAAGTACCATGTAAGAAAGGTCTTGCTTCGATTCCCTCCGCTGTAAAATACTGATCTGAGAGTACTGAGATCTGTCCGCCGGTTCCCATATTTACCAGCAATGTATTATTCTCATTTCCCGCTGCTCCGAGAAAACTTGCCTGATTATCGCCGATCGCTGTGGTCACGATTCGTTCTCTGTAACTTCCCAGTGCTTCGATTCTGGTGCAGACTTGCGGAAGCCACTGTTCTTCCACGCCCATTTTGTAAAGTTCTTCTGTCATGAAAGCATTTTTCTGTACGTTAAAGAATCCGAAACTTGCTCCATTGCTTGCATGCACCATTGCTTTTTTTCTTCCTGTCAGCTGCATCCCGAAGTAATCCATGATCGTACAGAAGCTTACTGCCGTATCCGGGATCAGATGATGTCTCAAATTATAAATATGCGTGACTATTCCATAGCCGGAAGCCACCTGCACGTTACATGTCTGCTGAATCTCTTCTGTCAGGGAACCGTTATTCTCCTCACAGAGACTTCCTCTCGCATCCTGCCAGGTATACAACGGACTGACACAGGTTCCTTCTTTGTCGATATAGACGATCCCATGCATC
>NZ_JALFPR010000036.1:0-13914 GCF_022785585.1 Oliverpabstia sp.
TGGTAAGTATGTGTTGATTTTTGATATGCTGGCGGGACGGTTGGAGATTTTTCCGTTGCTGCTGGTGTTCTTTCCGGATACGTGGAGGAAGTTCTAAAAAAGGGTGTGCCAAGACGAACGCCAGAAAGAGAATTGGCGGGCTGTTTACTGGCTGTAATTGTGGTGGGCGGAAAGTAAACAGTCCCCCTTGTCAAGGACATTTTGAATTAGTGTAGTGCCTATTTTTTAGACACCTACACAAAGATAATATCCCTGAATTGGGGCATTCCATTGTTGGGGTATCCGTAGAAGTGGATACATGACAGTGTTGGCAATTGGAGAAGAGAAGTGGTGTAGTAACTGGGAGATGTTGGTAATGAAACATGAAAATTGATGTTTGGAAGGTATAATTAGAATATGTTGATGGATTATGAAGGTGAAAAGACTGGAAACAAAAAGAGCCGACAGGTGTATCTGCGTGATGCGAGATACAATACCTGTCGGCTTTAATATTTTGAGGATGGCAGCATAGTGTTTTGGGTGCTACTCATCCCAGCCTTCGTAGAATCGAATGTTTACGGAGATGATGCGGACGATGTCTTCCGGGGTCAGGTCGAGGTCGGAGGGGTCGGAGATGCTGGGAAGGTTTGGTTCTTCTTCGTCCAGTTCTACGGTGATCCAGTTGTAGGCGGCTTCGTTGGCATTCTCGATGGCTTCGTCCAGAGTATCTCCGGTGGAGGTGCAGCATTCGAGATCCGGAAAGTAGCCGTTGTATGTTCCGTCTTCATTTTTGCGGAAGACAGCAGGGTACATAAATTTCATGGGTAAGACTCCTTTGTTTTTGATTCTGTGATTTAGAGCGTGTCTGAAAAAGCGTTTAATAGTTTGCTCCAAACTTTTTTTAGTATACAACATCTTTTAATGATTGGCAAATAAATGCTGAAAATATAAATAAGAAAATCAAGTCCTTTTCAGAAAACAACAGTTGAGATGAAGGAAAATCAGAGATATAATAAAAGAACAGAGTCTGTCAGAAAAGAGTACAAAAAGCAGGAGGGTTTTAACATGAGGAAAAATTTAGGAGCAAAAGCATATACATATCCACAGCCGGTATTTATCCTGGCAGCTTACGGAGAGGACGGAACACCGAATGCAATGAATGCAGCTTGGGGCGGGATCAGTGATGAAAAAGAACTGACCATGTGTATCAGTGCCGGCCATAAGACAACGGAAGATATTCTGGCGAAAAAAGCATTTACCGTAAGTATGGCAGATGCTGCTCATGTGGAAGCATGTGATTATGTGGGAATCGTTTCCGGAACCAAAGAGCCGGACAAATTCGCAAATGCAGGATTTCACGCAGTAAAATCAGAGTTTATAGATGCACCACTGATCGAAGAACTCCCGATTGCCGTAGAATGCAGACTGAAAAGCTACGACCCGGAAAGTTGCCGGATGGTGGGAGAAATCGTAAACATCAGTGTGGATGAGCGTGTACTGGACGAGAACGGTAAAGTGGATGTGGCAAAAGCTCAGCCAATTACGTTTGATCCGTTTAACAATACCTATGTGGTACTGGGAAAAACCGTTGGAAGAGCATTTCATGATGGAATGAATCTGAAAAAATAATGTAACTGTTCAGTAACTTCACAGTTAAGATTCGATGAAGAGTTATTGAATAAAAACATCTGAACAGATGGGGGAGATACACCATGACAGTACGGATTCTGAATCACGGATTGAGTAGTTTTGGGAGCTATTGCGGACTGAACTATGCATATGCTTACATTAAAAATATTGTCACCTATACGGCGGCAGATTTTATGCATGACAATCTGGGATCCATAGCCGGTGCAATTGGTGTGATTCTTTTTGTACTGGTAATTGTATTTGCCAGGCATGATCAGGATATGCGAAAGATCGCACGAAAAGAAGCAAAACAGAAGAAAGAGCTGGAAGAAGCCCTTGAAGCGGCCAGAGAGGCCGGCATGGCGAGAACGGTATTTCTGCGGAATATGTCTCATGATATCCGTACACCGCTGAATGCGGTTCTCGGATTTACCGATCTTGCGTTGAAAGAAGGAACGGATGTATCAAAGATCCAGGAATATCTGGAGAAAATCCGGGTATCCGGCAATCATCTGCTGGCAATCGTCAACGAGGTCCTTGAGATCAGCAGGATCGAGAGCGGACAGACGGAACTCTACGAGGAACCGGCAGATATGGATGTGATCGTGGAAGAAGTTGCGGTGATCATCCGGGAACAGACACAGGAGAATAATCAGCAGTTTGTGATTGACTTGTCCGGTGTTCAAAATCACGAGATTCTGTGTGATAAACTGCGGATCAAAGAGATCCTGCTGAATCTTCTGGGAAATGCTGTGAAGTTTACGCCGCAGGAAGGATTGATCACACTTCAGATTGTACAAATACCTCCATATGAGAAAGAAATCGGACATTATGAGATTCATGTAAAAGACACCGGATGCGGAATGAGTCCTTCTTTTATGGAAAAAATGTTTGATCCTTTTGAACGGGAGAAGAACTCTACGCTCAGCGGTGTCCAGGGAACCGGACTTGGCCTTCCGATCGTTAAGCGGTTTGTAGAACTGATGGAAGGAACAATCGAAGCAATCTCCACTGAGGGTGTCGGAACAGAATTTATTATAAAAACAGACTTTCTGCTGGTGAGCAGGGCACTTTTGGAAACAACGAACAGACCATCAACAGTATCCGTGAAACAGCAGATCATGGAAAAACGGATTCTTCTTGTGGAAGATAATGAACTGAACCGGGAAATTGCTGCCACATTGTTGCAGGATGTCGGTTTTGAGGTGACAGAAGCAGGAGATGGCGCACAGGCAGTAGAACTGATAAAGCACGCAGCACCAGATACCTATGCGGCCATTCTCATGGACATCCAGATGCCTGTCATGGACGGCTACACCGCCACCCGCCAGATCCGTCAACTGGAAGATCCGGCACTGGCAAACATACCAATCATTGCGGTTTCCGCAAACGCCTTTGAAGAAGACAAAGTAGCCTCCCGCGCTGCCGGCATGAACGGTCATCTGGCAAAACCAATGAATACGGAGGCAGTGCTTGCGATGATGGAGGAAGTGCTGGGAAGGAAAGAATCATAGAAGGAGATCATGCATGCTAAATCAGAACACCAGGAAAACGTATCGGCGGATGTATCGGATTTATACCGAAGAAAAACGACTGCCGGTAAAACCGGGGAAAATGGAACGAGAGTTATCTTCATGACAGAAATAAGAAGATGATTCTGGAAAGTATAAAGGAAATAAAATTTTAAGTGAAAGACTCGATGCTGAGAATAAAAGCAGGCATCGAGTTTTCACATACAAAGGCTGGAGTTACCATATGAAAGAAGACAAAACCGAACAGCGCTGGGACAAGCTGCTTCATATCCGCACCAGTGGAAGGGATGATTCTCACTCGGATCAGTACCGATATCCCTATGAGCCAACACCATATACTGTATTGCAACGCCTTGCGGATTCCGGGTATATCCGAAAGCACAATCTGTTGTTGGATTATGGCTGCGGAAAAGGGCGGGTGGATTTCTTTTTGTCCTGGCAGACCAGATGTCAGTCTGTCGGGATTGAATATGATGAGCGGATCTATGAAAATGCACAGAAAAATAAAGAGACAGCAGTTTCTTCCGGACGGGTATCTTTTGAAAAAGTGGATGCGACAGAATTCGTTGTCCCGGATCAGGCGGACAGGATGTATTTTTTTAATCCGTTTTCTGTAGAAATTTTGCAGCATGTGATAGCGAGAATACTGGAGTCCTATTACCGGAATATGAGACCGATTCAACTGTTCTTTTATTATCCTTCGGATGACTACATAGCGTGTCTGATGAATGCGGAAGGGTTACAGTTTGCAGATGAAATTGATTGCAAAGATCTTTTTCCAGGAGAGAATCAGCGGGAAAGAATCGTAATATTCGAACTGGGAGAAATCGCGGGTTGAAATATTGAAAGTTAAAGAACGTGAAGGAGAAGAACATTATGGGAGATCATGAAAGAGGAAAGCTGGATGACAGTGGATTCCACTATGACGGCTGTGCAGGCGGTCCCTGTGGATGCGATGGAGGAAGCGGAGGTTCACCGAGAAGAGGTGGTGGTGGAGATGGTCTGTGGATAATTGTGGGTCTGATCGTGGTTTTTGGAGGGGTAATCGGACTGGCAGAACTGACAGGAATACCGCTGGAAAACTGGTCGACAGGGATAATACTTTTAGTGATGTTTCTTCTGTTTCTGTTGTTTGGAGTGATTATTCTTTTGTTTTATTAAGAATAGAAAGAATATTCAGCATAAAAACATCACAAAAAAGAAAAAAAGATTGACATTCAAGTATACTTGAATGTTATCATAAAAGTAAACAAAAAAGAAAGAAGGTTTTTTACAATGAGTGTTGATGTAACAAAAATGCCGAAACTCGGTTTCGGGCTGATGAGACTGCCGGAGAAGGACGGGGAACTGGATCTGGAGCAGCTTTGTAAGATGGTGGATGCGTATATGGCATCCGGAATGAACTATTTTGATACCGCATATATGTACTGCGGAGGAAAATCCGAGAGTATTATCAAAAAAGCGCTTGTAGAGCGTTATCCGCGTGACAGCTTTACACTGACAACGAAATTGCCACAATGGATGATGGATGAAGGAATCGATGGAAGAGACCGGATCTTTAATGAGCAGCTGGCACGTACCGGTGCGGGATATTTTGATTATTATCTGTTACATAGCGTAGAAGACGGAGCAAACTACGAAGGTTACGTCAAATACGACTGCTTCAACTGGGCGATGAAGAAAAAAGAAGAAGGACTGATCCGTCATTTCGGTTTCTCTTTCCATGGAACACCGGAACTGCTGGATAAAATTCTCTCCGAGCATCCGGAAGTAGAGATCGTACAGATCCAGATGAATTATGCAGACTGGGAGAATCCGCTGGTACAGTCCGGTCGACTGTATGAGGTTCTTCGCAAATACAACATGCCTTTCTTGGTTATGGAGCCTGTCAAAGGCGGTTCTCTTGCCAGTGCGTCTCCGGAAGTAGAGGCAGAGATGAAAAAGATCAAACCGGACGCTTCCGTAGCATCCTGGGCACTGCGCTTTGCGGCATCTCTTCCGGGCGTTGCCACAGTATTGTCCGGCATGTCCAACGAAGAGCAGATGAATGACAACCTGAAGACATTTACCAACTTCGAACCACTGTCGGAGGAAGAGCGGAAAGTAATCGAAAAAGCACAGGATGAACTGAAGAAAAATCCAACCGTTCCATGTACTTCCTGCCGATACTGCTGCGATGGATGTCCACAGCAGATTTCCATCCCGGATGTCTTCCGTGCGTTAAATACCATCCGTCTGTATGGAGAAAAAGATCGTGCACAGTCTTATTATGAAAAACTGACACAGACTTCCGGAAAAGCAGGTGACTGTATCCAGTGTGGCCAGTGTGAGAGTGTCTGTCCGCAGCACTTGTCCATCATTTCATTACTGGAAGAAGCATCGGAAAAACTTGACAAATAATAAAAAACGGTTCATCCATGCCCGAAAAGCGTGATAGATGCGTTAAATATGTTTTCTGTATTGCTTTTTGTTGGGGAAAATGTTAATATATTAGCAAATGAACACGAAACAAAGAATACCTGCAGAGGTGGGAAGACGCGCTGCAGGTATTCTTCTGCAACAGAAAGGAACAACATATGAAGACAACACTGATTATCATGGCAGCAGGGATTGGTTCACGGTTCGGAACAGGAATCAAACAGCTGGCAAAGATGTCGGACAACGGAGAGATCATCATGGATTACTCGATCTATGATGCAAAAGAAGCAGGATTTGACAAAGTGGTTTTTGTAATCCGTAAAGATATTGAAGAAGAGTTCAAAGCGGTGATCGGAAACCGTATTGGTTCTCAGATCGAAGTGGAATATGTATATCAGGAACTCACTGATCTGCCGGAAGGCTTTACTGTTCCGGAAGGACGTAAAAAACCATGGGGAACAGGTCAGGCAGTACTGGCGTGCAAGGACGTAGTAGAAGAGCCGTTTGTGATCATCAACGCAGACGATTACTACGGAAAAGAGGCTTTCGTAAAACTGCATGATTTTCTGGTAAATGGGAAGCAGGAAGGCGAAGTCCTGAATATGGCAATGGCAGGATTTGTCCTGAAAAATACTGTCAGCGAGAACGGAGCAGTTACCCGTGGTATCTGTACCGTGGATGACGATGATATGCTGACTGATGTTCTGGAAACATCCGGTATCGCAATCGAAGCAGACGGAACGGTAGTCTGTGACAGAGAAGAAGTAAAGTCCTGGATCACACCGGATGTTCACGTGTCCATGAATATGTGGGCTGCTTATCCGGAATTTCTGGACAAGCTGGAGAGCGGATTTGCAGAATTCCTGAAAGACGAATCCGGAGATCCGTTAAAGAAAGAATATCTGATTCCGATCATCGTGGATGGTCTGTTAAAACAGAACAAAGCGACAGTGAAGGTGCTGGAGACACAGGACAAATGGATCGGAATTACTTATAAAGAAGATACAGAGCTGGCACAGGCAGGCTTCCGTGAAATGATTCGTTCCGGTAAATATCCGGCAAAGCTGTGGGATTAATTTTGAGAAAATAAAAGAGAAATGACAAAGCATCAGGGTGAAAATCGGAGATATGGGAAGTCTCAGAATCTGATTTTAACCTGGTGCTTTTTAAGTTACGTGGATAACTGGGCAAAATCCGTTTGGTTTCTGAGCTCTTTCATAATTTTACAAAAGTTCAGGAATCCGTATGGCTGTAAAAGTGAGACAAAAAAGGCAGAAAAAGAAAAGGGATGACATTTTGGCAGAGTTTGTATATAATAGAGGAAGTGTCAGCGAGATGAAAACGGAAAAAACGAAGGAAACAGGAGAACAGAAAATGAAAGCATATGATTATGTTGTAATAGGATCCGGTCTGTACGGCGCCGTATTTGCCCGGGAAGCGGTGAAAAAAGGGAAAAAGGTGCTGGTGATCGACAAACGCCCAAACATCGCGGGAAATGTATATACGGAGCAGATGGAAGGGATTCATGTACATAAATACGGTGCCCATATTTTTCATACAAACAATAAAAAAGTGTGGGACTATGTGGCATCTTTTGCGGAATTTAACCGTTTTACGAACTCCCCGGTGGCAAATTACAAGGGTGAGCTGTACAGCCTGCCGTTTAATATGTATACCTTCAATAAGATGTGGGGTGTGGTGACACCGGAAGAGGCAGCAGCCAAGATCGAAGAACAGAGACAGGCAGCAGGTATCACCGAGCCGAAGAATCTGGAAGAGCAGGCGATCTCTCTGGTTGGAACAGATATTTATGAGAAACTGATCAAGGGTTACACACAGAAACAGTGGGGACGTCCGTGTACAGAGCTTCCGTCATTTATCATCCGCCGTCTGCCGGTGCGCCTGACTTTTGATAACAACTACTTCAATGCGTTGTATCAGGGAATCCCGGTAGGTGGTTACACAAAGATGGTTGCCAATATGCTTGAAGGTATCGAGGTAGAACTTGGTGTGGATTATCTTGAGAAGAAAGAGTATTATGACAGTCTGGGAGAAAAAATCGTATATACCGGACCGATCGATGCATATTTTGCATATGAACTGGGTACACTGGAATACCGTTCGGTACGATTCGAGACAGAGGTACTGGACAAACCGAATTTCCAGGGAAATGCAGCTGTGAACTACACAGATGCAGAGACTCCATGGACACGAATCATCGAACATAAATGGTTTGAGTTCGGAAAAGATGAGAATGGTCAGGAACTTCCGAAGACAGTCATCAGCCGGGAATACAGCTCCGAGTGGAAACCGGGCGATGAACCTTATTATCCGGTCAATGATGAAAAGAACGGAAAACTCTATGAAGAATATAAGAAACTTGCTGAGAAAGAAAAGGATGTGATTTTCGGCGGCAGACTGGGTGAATATAAGTATTATGATATGGATGCGGTGATCGCAGCGGCACTGGATATGAGTGAGAGAGAGCTGGGATAATTGCATTCTGGTTATGACAGACATTTATGTATAAATATCTGAGGAAAACTAAAAACAGTGTAGTACAATGTTTGATTTCAAACCGTACTACACTGTTTTTAGCTAAACAATATATCATTTGCGTCGATAATCAGACACACTCTAGAACTCAATCTCCTTCAGATACCGTGCCACAGCATCCTGCCAGGTAGGAAGCGGCTCGAATCCGTTTTCTACGAGTTTGGATTTGTCCAGGCGGCTGTTGAACGGGCGTTTTGCTTTGGATACGCCGTATTCAGCAGTGGAAACCGGAGTGACGGACACGCGGTCTTCGGAATACTCCTCACGTCCCATTGCGACAGCCTGACGGAAGATTTCTTTTGTGAAATCATACCAGCTGATATAGCCGCCCTCGTTGGTTGCGTGATAATAACCGTATTTCTCTGTCTCGATCATGTCGACCAGCAGTCGTGCCAGATCGTAGGTATAGGTAGGAGTACCGATCTGATCGGAAACAACGGTCAGCTTGTCGTGTGTCTTTGCTACGTTCAGCATGGTTTTGATAAAGTTTTTTCCGTTCTTACCGAATACCCATGCGATACGCACGATAAAATATTTATCCAGAGTGGAAGATACCGCAAGTTCTCCGTCCAGTTTGGTCTGTCCGTATACATTTAACGGTTTGTAATCCTTGCAGTCCGGCTGCCACGGTTCGGTTCCCTGTCCGTCAAATACATAGTCGGTGGAAATGTAAACCATTTTTGCATCCAGTTTTTTGCAGACAGAAGCGATATTAGCAGTTCCATCTACGTTAATGGCCTTTACTTTTGCCTGTTTGTCTTCATCCTCTGCCAGATCAACAGCAGTCCATGCAGCGCAGTGAACGACAACATCCGGGTTGATCTCGGTAAGGGTTTTACAAACAGCTTCTTTGTCTGTGATATCCATGGCAACGTAAGGCATGGTTGTGACCGGGCTTTCGTCCTGTACACCGCTGTAGGAAGGAGCGATATCACTTCCGATTCCTTCATAACCTCTTTTTGCCAGTTCATTCATCACATCGTGTCCCAGCTGTCCGGCAACACCTGTTACAAATACTTTCATATTGTTCTCTCCATAATCTATCTGCCGTAGCTGCGAAGCAAGAGTATATGCCTGGCAGAACGGCAGATTTTAAATGATTTATTAGTTCAATGTCACGGTACGCACCGGCAGGAATTAGCGGTTTGCGTACATTTTCTCATAGTAGTTCTGGTATTCACCGGAGATGATGGTTTCCCACCATTCTTTGTTATCCAGATACCACTGAATGGTTTTTTTGATACCGTCTGCGAATTTGGTTTCCGGCAGCCAGCCCAGTTCGTTGTGGATCTTGGTCGGATCGATGGCATAACGCATGTCATGACCTTTTCTGTCAGATACATAGGTGATCAGGCTTTCCGGTTTACCCAGTTCTTTACAGATGATTTTTACGATATCGATGTTTTTCATCTCATTGTGACCACCGATGTTATATACTTCGCCGACACGACCGTTGTGGATGATCAGGTCGATCGCTTTGCAGTGATCTTCTACATACAGCCAGTCACGGACATTTTCACCTTTTCCGTATACAGGAAGTGGTTTGTCATTCAGTGCATTGGCGATCATCAGCGGAATCAGTTTTTCCGGGAAATGATACGGTCCATAGTTGTTGGAGCAGCGGCTGATGGTAACAGGCAGACCATAAGTACGATGGTAAGCCAGAACCAGAAGGTCAGCACCTGCTTTGGAGGAGCTGTACGGGCTGCTGGTGTGGATCGGAGTCTCTTCGGTAAAGAACAGGTCCGGGCGATCCAGAGGCAGATCTCCGTATACTTCATCGGTAGATACCTGATGATATCTCTTGATACCGTATTTTCTGCAGGCATCCATCAGGACAGCAGTACCTTTGATGTTGGTATCCAGGAATACTTCCGGGTTCTCGATGGAACGGTCTACGTGGCTTTCTGCTGCGAAGTTTACAACCATATCCGGATGTTCTTCTTCGAACAGTTTGTATACAGCTTCACGGTCTGTGATGCTTTCTTTTACAAAACGGAAGTTCGGGTTGTCCATAACAGGAGCCAGAGTAGACAGGTTACCTGCATAAGTCAGGCAGTCCAGGCATACGATCCGATAATCCGGGTATTTTTTCAGCATATGGAAAATAAAGTTGCTTCCGATAAATCCGGCACCGCCGGTAACAATAATATTCATAACATTTCTCCTTTTGGGTGTCAGGCACCATTAAAAATTTAATAACAAATCCGGGAACGCAGCGGTATTAGCGGCGTGCATCCAGATATTTGCCGTTCAGAACGTCCATCAGATACTGACCGTACTGATTTTTTTTCAGCAGTTCGTATACTTTCAGAACTTCTTCTTTTGAGATCCAGCCGTTTAAGTAAGCGATTTCTTCCAGACACGCGATTTTTCTGTGCTGGTGAGTTTCCATGGTTTTTACGAAGTTGGTAGCATCTACCAGACTTTCATGTGTACCGGTATCCAGCCAGGTAAATCCCTGTCCCAGAAGTTCTACATTTAACTGTCCTTCTTCCAGATAGATGCGATTCAGATCGGTAATTTCCAGTTCGCCACGTGCACTTGGTTTTAGATTCTTAGCGTATTCCACTACTTTATTGTCGTAGAAATACAGACCGGTCACACAGTAATTGCTCTTCGGATGTTCCGGTTTCTCTTCGATGGAGATAGCTTTTCCTTCACTGTCGAATTCTACGATACCGAAACGCTCCGGATCGTCCACGTAATAACCGAAGACAGTAGCACCTTTTCCGGTTTTTGCATTTTCTACCGCTGCGTGCAGACGTTTGGTCAGTCCGTGACCGGCGAAAATGTTGTCACCCAGAACCATAGCTACAGAGTCATCACCGATGAATTCTTCTCCGATGATGAATGCCTGTGCCAGTCCGTCCGGACTTTCCTGTACAGCATAGGACAGATTCACACCGAACTGATGACCGTCGCCTAACAGCTCCTTGAAACGCGGGGTATCCTGCGGGGTGGAGATGATCAGGATATCACGGATGCCTGCGTTCATCAGAACAGACATCGGATAGTAGATCATCGGTTTGTCATAGATGGGAAGTAACTGTTTGGAAGTTACCATGGTCAGAGGATAAAGGCGTGTGCCGGATCCTCCTGCTAAAATGATTCCTTTCATGAGTATTCTCCTTTCAGATCATTTGTTATAACTATTCAGTAGGTAGTATCCCGCGAGATGTTTTGGCATGAATATGTCAAAATCCCAAGACATACAAGTCAAAATGCCATCACCGAAGGTTTAAATGCATTTTGACTCGTAACTGTGAAGGTACTGAACAGTTACCATTTGTTTTTTCAGTTCCGTATCCTAAGATGATACCATTATAAAAGGTGACCTTAGGTCACCTTCAAGCATTTTTTTAAAATTTTGGTAAAATTGTTGGTTTTTACTTATAGGACAGAGAAAAACAGAAGGAAAATTTAGTAATTGCAAATAAAAATCCCGGCATCTTTTGTGATATGCAATCCTTTTTCTGTTTTTTTCTTTACAAAGGAACGAAATTCTTTGTAGTGGTCAAGCAGGTACTGATTCTGATTGCCGTGGCAGGAGAGGATATAGGAGATCAGAGGCTCCGGGTCGGACACCAGAAGACCGTCTTCATAAGAGATCCATTCCACACGGGAAAACCACGGTTCGAGCACCTGTGCGCCGTTTTCGCGACCGAATTTCTCATATAATTTGTTGGCGGAGAGCACGATCCGCTCATCAAACCGGCTGACCAGCTGACTGATTTCTTTCATATGAGAGTTGCCATAGGTACTGCATAAGAACCGCCCACCCGGTTTCAGTACCCGACGGACTTCTTTACACACATTTTCCAGATTGTCACAGTAGAACAGCACGTGGTTGGCGATCACGAGATCATAGCTTTCAGAAGCTGCCGGAATCTTTTCACAGTCAAAAGCAGCGAAAGAAAACCGGGAATCTCTGGCTCCCAGTGCACGTCTTGCATCGCGCAGCATCCCGTCGGAGATGTCGGAGAGGGTAAGGTGGATGTTCTGAGGAAGCAGAGAGATGTTTTGTTTCCATAAAGCGCCGTCCCCACATCCCAGTTCCAGAACGTTCATGCCGGACTGCAGATGACACTGTGAATAGATCCACGGAAACCATCCTTCTTTATTTATAGAGTATAAACTGTGCAGCTTGATTCGGGCTGCAATGTTAGTTGCGTTCTGATACTGATTCTTCATACTCTTTTCCATACCGGTCAGATGGATCAGATCAAGCATCTGGTTCCAGTCGATGGTGTGCTGGGTCTGGATCGCATCGGAAGTATCCTGAATCGCCTTCTCCACCAGCTGTAATTGTTCAATCCGGTCGCGCACCAGTTTCAGCTGTACATCCAGAGAATCCCGCATAAAATGATAGTCCGTATCATTGATCGTCATATCCCGGATATCATCCAGCGAAAATCCCAGAAACTTCAACAACAGGATCTGCTGCAGCCGCGCCAGATCCTCATCCGTGTAAAACCGTGCACCTGCGTCACTTACATAGGAAGGTTTTAAAATATTCTGTTTATCATAATAACGGATCGTCCGAAGCGTCACATGCGCCATACGGGCAAATTCCCCGGAAGAGTAGTAGCCCTCTTTTTTCATAGATTATACGCCTTTCTGTGTATGAAAAAAATAATTACGAAAATAGATAAAAACAGTATAGCAGACGGGGGGAGAGAAAGCAAATTGGTCTTTTTCGATAAAAACGAAAAACCCCGTGTGATAAAAAACAAAAATAGTAGGAAATAAGGAGAAATATTCGTGACAAAACAACAGACTGATGGTAGAATATCCCAGATAAGGGGTGTCATGGGGCATGCCTGATTTTTGATTTACGCGAGCAACGAGCCAAAGTCCGTGCTTGCACGAGACCTTGGCGACTGCCGCGATAACGAGCGCCAGCGAGTGTACGCGAGCAACGAGCCAAAGTCTGTGCATGCACGAGACCGGGGCGACTGTCGCGATAACTTGAGAAACTCGCGTAGCGTTTTTCTCATAGTTTATTTGAGCTACAAGTCAGAATCTGACCTCGTATGAAACCTTGATGATCGTCACGACAACGAGTAAAATTTTCGGAGTGTATTTTATCTCGTTTCAGAGAAGGTTTTATGGAGATAGGGCATCAGGAAGCATTGTGGCCGGGATGCATGGCACATTCTTATAAAAGTATATTTAAAGACAGAATAAACAGGACAGAAGGGGGATTTATGCTGGGAAACGTAAGGAAAAAATTTATTGGAAACAAGCAGTTTTATAAGATGGTACTTGCCATCGCCATACCGATCATGATCCAGAACGGAATCACAAACTTTGTAAGCCTGCTGGACAACATCATGGTTGGTCAGATCGGAACGGAGCAGATGTCGGGGGTTGCGATTGTCAATCAGCTGATCTTTGTATACAATCTGTGTATCTTCGGCGGGGTGTCCGGTGCGGGAATCTTTACCGCGCAGTATTTTGGACAGAAAGATGATGAAGGTATCCGTCATACCTTCCGGTTCAAATTATGGGTATCCGCGATTCTGACTGCGCTGGTTATTGTGATTTTTATCATCGGTGGAGAAAGTCTCATCCAGATCTATCTGAACGGCAGTAGCGATGGCGGTGATCTGGCGGCTGCACTTCGCTATGGAAGACAGTACATGCTGGTGATGTTATGCGGACTGCCGGCCTTTATGATGGTACAGACATATGCGAGTACACTTCGTGAGTGCGGAGAGACGATGGTGCCGATGAAAGCCGGTGTGACAGCGGTTCTGGTGAATCTGGTATTTAACTATCTGCTGATCTACGGAAA
>NZ_JALFPR010000061.1:0-7243 GCF_022785585.1 Oliverpabstia sp.
TTTGTGGGAGATTTTATCCGAATGAGGGCGGCGTAGCGGGCTACGGCAACCGAATGAGGGTAAAATATACCGCAAACTGGAGCTTGCAGATTGCGGAAATGATTTTTCAGACACGCTCTAAAGCACCAACCTACACGACGCGGCTTTTATCATCAATAATTCGTGTAGGTAACAATAACATAAATCAATAAAAAACGAAAGGGAAGACATTCAGCCAAAACCGAATGCCTTCCCTTTTTCACACACTCTTTTCTCCCGGTTGCAACAAAACAGCGGCAGGTGACTGCTTGCTGCGTCCGTCTTGTTACAACTTATTTCACTCTCTTCTCAATCTCCCGATTCACTTTCTTCCTCATCTCCACCAGATAAGCAATACTTCTCGGATAAGACTCAAACTCTACCTTCTCTCCACCTTCCGGTTCAATACACTTCATAACCACATCTCTTCCTGCAAGTTCTTCCAGATAATTCATGGCACAAAGATCGCTCATTGCCTCATCCATCAGCATGATACGCAGAGATTCTTCCGGCTCTTTGTCAGCTCCCGGGTATACCAAAAAAGGATCTCCTGACGGAAATGCCCCTGCTGCATCCGTACAGCGATATGGGTCGATCGGGAAGATGGAATGTTCTGCATTGTAGAAGTTGTAGCCCCAGTGCAGGAATCCATCCAGCTGGTATTTGTACATCTGCGTACCCAGGATTCTGGTACGGTAACCCGGCTGTACGATGAAACGGTTTGTTACATCCACGTACTGTCCGGTGCAATAATATCCCCACAGCTTTTCCGGACGTTTCTCCAGGAATGGCTGAATATGGTTGACTGCGCATACCGGCTGAGATACCAGACCTTTTTCATAGAATTCGTAATCAGACAGCGCATCCATCATCTGATAACCTTCCAGATCTTTTTCCACAACTTCTTTGGCTGCTTTATAAGAATCAAACTGCTCCCGGGAAGGCTCGTCAGAAATATGGAAATATGCCACCTCAGAGATTTCCAGTTTCTCCAGTTCCGGTTTCAGTGCTGCCAGGAACTGATGCAGGAACTCACTGTATTCTTTTCCTGCTGCTTCTGTGTCCCATCCAAACAGCTGCACCAGTTCTCCATCTTTCTCACCCATAACCTTCGGAGCCATCGTTGCTCCCCACTGGCTGAACAGATGAGAAATCTCATAATATTTGATACCACAGCGTTTACACATATCTACCCATCGCTCGAACTTATCGAAACCGAAGGTATATCCGTTCTCTGTCACATGTACATCTACCAGCTGTACGGTACGTCTCTCTCCACCGATTGCTGTATCCAGAGGAGGAGTAAATACCGGCGTCAGCAACATGTTACATTTTCTTTTTACGGCTGTACGTACAAAATTTTCCACGATCTTCCAGTATTCCTCACTGAACACTTCCACGCCGTAATAATTTGCCAGACAATCCGAATGAAACCACTCTGTGTGTGGTACTGCCAGCTCCGGAAGTTCTGCATCTACTACATGAATCAACTCTATCGAACTGTCCAGAACTTCTCCTTCCACTACCATATCCACTTTTATGGTATGGTCTCCGGCAGCGAGTCCTGTGGTGTCCACATCGATCCAAAGACTCTTCCACTGTCCGCTGATCAGTTCCACCCCCCACGGCTGGATCTCACTCAGCAGATCCGGATACAGACCCGGTTTGGTGGTCAGATAATCCTCATCTGCCACCATATGTGCCGGATATTCACAGGGAACCAGGCGGACACTTCTCACACGTACCTGCTCTTTGTCATCGGCCGTCACCTGCACCTGTGCTCTTCCTTTCCTCTCACCACCCCAGTAGTAAGCCATCTGGAAAGATACCGTCTCTTTTTTCAGTGCGGTGATCACATCTTCCATTCCCTCTCCACTCGGCTCCTGATCCGGGAACACTTTTTCCAGCGAAGTGATTTTTTTAACTTTTAACAGTTCCATAGGTACCCCCTTATACATTTTTAATTTTTTAACCTTTAATACCACTCAGTGCGATACCTTCCACAAACTGTTTCTGTAAGAACACATACATGATGAATGGGAACAGGAAAGATACCGTTGCACCTGCCATGATCAGACCATAGTTTGTCTGGTACTGTGTTTTTAACAGAGACAATGCTACCGTCAGGGTATACATATCGGAATTGGATGTGGATACCAACGGCCACAGGAAATCGTTCCAGGAAGTTACAAAGGTAAATACAACCAGTGAAATCAGTACGGGTTTGATCAGCGGAATAACGATCTGAATGAAGATCCGGTACTCCGGGCATCCGTCTACTTTCGCAGCTTCCAGCAGTTCATCCGGTACCGTATCCATAAACTGACGGATCAGGAATACACCGAATGCATTCAAAATGACAACAATCAGAGCAAAATATGTATTGGTCAGTCCCGCTTTGTTCATCATGATGAATACCGGAATCATCGTTACCTGTCCCGGAATCATCAGGGTCAGCAGATACATACGAAAAATCATCTTGCTGCCCGGAAATTTTTTCTTTGCAAATCCATAGGCTGCCATGGATGCAATAATACAGTTAAACAGACAGGAACAGAATACAACGATCACACTGTTTGTCAGTGCTCTGATAAATCCTGTCTTTTTCAGTACGTAGTTAAAGTTTGTAAAATCTCCAAAGTTAATATCACTCCAGTGTAACATCAGCGTGGTAGACTGGGTGAATGACATGATTACCATGTAGATAAAAGGTGCGATACAGATAGCTGCAAAGACTAACAAAATCAATACTCCAAGGATGGAAAAGACGGTCCATTTCTGTTTTTTCTTCATGTCTATTTCGCCTCCTTTTTCTCTTTAAAGAACAGATCTTCCACTACATTGATGATAATAATCATAAGTAACAGGAACATGGCCATTGCACATGCATATCCCATTTTGTACTGTTTAAACGCTGCATTATAGATACCCATAACCAGAGTGACACTGGAATGACCAGGGCCTCCACCTGTCATCAGGTAAGCCAGGTCGAATACCTGGAAGGACCAAATAATACCAAGGGTAACTACCAGATACGTGATCGGTTTTAATACCGGGAGCGTAATCTTAGTAAACTGCTGCAGCGGTGTTGCTCCATCCACTCTTGCCGCCTCATACAGATCTTTCTGAATTCCCATGATACCCGCATAATAGATAACCAGGAAATATCCTACGTTTTTCCATACTGCAACAATACAGATACTTAACAGAGAAGTTTTAGTACTACCCAGCCAGTTAACAGAAGAAATATGGAAGAAATTCAGAATGTTATTCAGAAAACCACCATCTGTATTCAGGATGATTCTCCATACCGTACCTGCGGTAACTGCAGATGCGATAACCGGAATAAACATAACACTTCGTAAGAATTCACCTTTTTTATTCTGTATCTTTGCTGCCAGAAAAGCTGCAAATGCCAGTGCCAGAATCGTCTGTGCCGGAACAGTCATAACCACATACAGCAGAGTATTTTTTGCTGCATCTGTCACATAACTGTCTTTAAACATTTTGATATAATTATCAAGTCCTACAAATTTCGGCGAATTCATAATATTATATTCTGTAAAACTGAAATAGCCGGACATGAAAATCGGAATAATACAAAAAATCAAAATCAATACAAAACTCGGGAGAATATAAATAACTCCCTGTACTGCTTCTTTTGTTTTTCTTGACATGTCATTCTCCTTTTTATCTTGTTTGCCCCATTGTGAAACGAGAGGGACGGTACACCGGTTACTCCTATGCACCATCCCCTCTTATTACTAACCTTCTCTAACTAAATTTCCATCTCATTATTTCAGATTGGAGTCATAGTATTCTGTTGTGTTTTTCAGAACTTCTTCCGGAGTCAGTTCACCAAGCATCATAGACTGCATATTCTTATACAGGGTATCATACATGGAACTTGCGCCTTTGAATACCGGCAGTGACTGGAACTTGTCTGTCTGATTTGTGAACAGATCGGCAAATTTTTCATCTCCGCTGTAGGTATCGTCTGCAGTGATCGGCGGCTGCTCAGATACTCTTTCATGGAAATCTGCCATTACATCTTTGCTGGTCACATATTTCATAAGTTTGATGGCAAGATCTTTGTTTTTGCATTTGTTAAACAGTACCAGACTGTCTGATGCTACAAATGTCTTTGTATTTTCCGGACCGGACAGAATAGAGTAATCCCAGTTGATTCCATCTACTTTTGCCAGGTTGCTGGATGCTGCGACTGTCATAGCAGCTTCACCATTCTTGAATGGTTCCAGAGAGTCATCTGTAGAAGTACTTGTTTCTGGAATCAGGCCTTCTTCTTTCATATCTGCAAGGAACTGTGTCGCTTTCAGACCGGCCTCAGAGTCGATGGTCAGATTACCGTCTTCATCGACAATCTGTGCACCAGCTCCCCAGAAATATGGCCAGTATACTTCGTTCAATGCTCCATAATGGGTACTTCCCCAGGTCGCACTCAGCGGTGCAACATCCGGATTACTTGCTTTTACTGCTTCGCATGCCGCTTTCAGTTCATCCCAGTTGGTCGGAACAGCATCCACACCCGCTTCTTTGAGGATGTCCATGTTTGCTGCCAGAAGTCTCGGATTACCAACAACTACAGGCAGTGCATACTGTCCACCCTGGATATTTCCCAGATCGTAGTACAGGTAATTTGCTTTTTCATCATCTGTAAAGTATTCATCGATGTCTGCCAAGGCACCCATATCGATATAGTCATAGAACATTTCCATGTACAGATATCCTACATCCGGTCCGTCGTTGGAATTTACACCGGTCAGATATTTTTCTTCGTAATTATCCCACGGAATAATCTCTACGTTTACTTCGCAGTTGTTCTCTTCTTCGAAAGCATCTATTTTCTCGTTCCAGAATTCTTCGTCTGTCACTTCTCCGTCAGCAGATGCAAAGGTCGGGAACCAGAAAGTTAGTTTGTCTTTTCCACCTGAGGAAGAGGATGAATCACTGCTTCCTGAACTTCCACCACAGCCTGCCAGCATACCTGCTGTCATAGTTGCTGCCAGTAAACACGCTACTACTTTTTTCTTGTTCATACTTTTTTCCTCCTTCGTTCTTTTCCACAATCATTTGTGGAATCTTTCCTTTCTTTTGACAAAAGTATATCGTCTTTGTCCGACAGAAGCTATATAGAATCGTCCAGTTTTCACATAAAATCGTCCTGCAATCTCATAAAAAGCAGCACAATAACCTAACAGCCTCTTCTTTTATGAAAAAAAGAAAGGCCACAGTGCCTTTTTCTGTGACCTCTTTGTCTTCTTTATTCTAACTGAATTATCGTTTTTTGTCAATCCCGTACAGATTGTATACAACAAATCGCCTGGGAGGAAATCCCCTGCATTGTTCCTGTAAATCCAAGTCCTTCTTCTGTGGTTGCCTTGATATTCACCTGATCTTCGGAAAGTTCCAGTGCATCTGCCACATTTTTGATCATCTGATCGATGTGTGGAAGAAGTTTTGGCTTCTGTGCGATGATCGTGGCATCAATATTTACAATCTGATATCCCTTTTCTTTTAATAAAGCTCCCACTTTCTGCAATAACAGGATACTTGAGATTCCTTTATACTGCGGATCCGTGTCCGGAAAATGTCTTCCGATATCCCGCAGGGCAGCTGCACCGAGAAGTGCATCCATGATCGCATGGACAACCACATCCGCATCCGAATGTCCCAGAAGTCCCAGCTCCCACGGTATCTTCACACCGCCAAGGATCAGATCCCGTCCTTCCGTCAGTTTATGTACATCATATCCCATTCCTACCCGTACCATATCTGTTCCTCTCTTTCTTTTTTCTATATTCTCACAGCCTCAGATACCCGATGTCTCCGAGAATACATTTTTTCTTATTCAACACACTTTCTTCTTATTATATATCCTGACCATCAGAATCATATTCTCTGTCTGTCATGATACCTTATTTTCCCCTGCTTTGCAACAGGGCACTCCAGGTCTTTTTCCCTACAATGCCATCTGCTGACAGCCCTTTGGTCTTCTGAAAATGCCGGATATTCTGTTCGGTCTTTTCTCCGAAAATCCCGTCTGCCTGACCGCCTCCGCTCCACACATTCAGATAGAGGGACAGCCGCTTCTGAATCCATCGTGTGAGTTCTCCTTTTGCACCTTTTCGAACCGTGGGGCAGCCCTCCACTGTCCGCTTACCTGCAATTCCGTCTGCGGTACCCGGCTGATAGTCCTGTCGGATCAGTTCTCTTTGCAGCGCCAGGATCCATTCTTTCTGCGTGCTGTCTGCCGTCAGTGTTTTCACCTCTGTATGCGGAGTCTCCTCTCCGGAAGATGCCTGTTTTCCGGTGGATGTACCCGATCCCGTCCAGGTTGCCTGAAAGGCGTAGATATTTCCATACTGTTTCCGCAGACGTTCGGAGGTACTTCCCCAGTCCGGCAGTTGAAAATGTGGTTTATCCACAATGGATTTCCAGTCTCCGCCCCACTCCAGTCCCAGTGATTTTCCGATAGCTCCCACTCTCTGAAAATAGTTTCCTGATTCGTTATAGGCTCCTTTTCCGTCCTTCCGGTATACATCGAACGCCACTCCCCACTGGTGCATGGAGCGATAGGTGCTTCCCGGCGCATTGGTTACGACCGGTCCCGGCTTGGTTCTCCCCTGGGCATACAGCCGGTTTTGTTCCTGTACCGTCCGAAAACACTCTCCGATCCCGATCGGGCATCCCTGTTTTTCACAGGCTGCCACCAGTTCTTTTGCCAGTTTCTGTAACCGTGGATGACATTTGGTCAGATCCCGTCCCATTTTTCTTCTTTCTCCTGAAAGTTTCTCTCCGGTTATTCTATGCAGACACAGGACTTTTTGTTCCTTCGCATATTTCCTGTAATTGTTGTATTTTTCTGTACTTTTCCCTCTTTTTAAATTTTTTTAATTTTTTTCAAAAAAACGCTTGACTTTTTCCTACCAGTTTTATATAATCGTAAAGCAGGTTGCGGTTGGCAACCACGAAAAATGGCGAGATAGCTCAGTTGGCTAGAGCACACGGTTCATACCCGTGGTGTCGAGGGTTCGAATCCCCCTCTCGCTACTTCAACAACTGTATATCAGTGTTGACCCTGGAATCTTAGCTCAGCTGGGAGAGCATCTGCCTTACAAGCAGAGGGTCACAGGTTCGAGCCCTGTAGGTTCCACTTCTTCTTTGGAAGACAATTTCATATGGCGAGATAGCTCAGTTGGCTAGA
>NZ_JALFPR010000065.1:0-6480 GCF_022785585.1 Oliverpabstia sp.
TTAACCGGAGAAGATTACAAAAAGATCTTTGAACAGACAGGAATCGTAGATATCAGTGTCCTGGACGAAGCAAGAAATCGAACCGAACGCTACGGTCTATTGGTAGATGCAATTGTGGGGTGCCTTGTAAACGAAAGCAAAGACGAAGTAACAGAAGGGATCCTTACTTCCCGTGAGATTTATCGTACAGTGAGGGATGACGAGAGATTTTCGATAAATCCTAATCTGGATGAAATTGAAGATATCCTTAAATTCCTGGCATCGCCGTTGATAGGGTGTGTGGGGAAAAATAAGGATGGATAATATGCGATTGGATCGTTGAATGAAGTGGCGAAGAAGTTTCAGTTTTATGCGAAGAGTTGTAAGAGGACGAGTTAAGAGAAAGGAATTATTATATGAAAGAATATTTACCTTTTACAGACAAAATAAAATAAGATTAAACGATTTAACCTATTCTGATATTTGTAATATAAGAGAACAAGGTATTGAGGAAGGCTATAAGATAGAATTTAAAAGTCAATGGGATGAAAACTTCAAGAAGAAACATTTATGTCAAACTATTGCATCTTTTGCAAATGCAGAAGGTGGTTGGTTATTAGTAGGTATAGAAGACGGTACGGGAAATTATGTAGGAATCGAAAAACAAAGAAGTGATTTTAGTCAAACAATTGCTCAAAATATAATGAACCCATAAACTTCTGAATCGTATGCTAAAGTATCATCATGGACTGTTGAATATTTTGCAGCAAGCGCTGGAGAAAAAATATCATCGTGCTATGACAGAAAACTGCGCGGAAAATGTAGTAAATATCATGACGAATGAATTTCCAACCAGTGCGGCAAAGAAAACGTATGCTTCCTGTGTTTTTCTTGAAAAAGAAGGGAAAGATTATCGGGTTTCCAAAAATTTTGAAAAGATGTTGGGAAATCGGGAGTTTTATGAGATACTGGAAGAAGTTGTGGAGTTTGGTATCGCCCGGTATCAGACGAACTACAGTAGGACATATCAGGATACGGATCTGGTATTATATCAGAAATATACGTATGAGGATGCCTGCCGGTTGTTAAACTGGGAGCGTAATGAAGTTCCGTTGAATATCGGTGGGTATAAATATGATAAGAAGACAAAAACATTTCCTGTATTTATCAATTATGATAAACAGGAGGATATCAGCGATACAACAAAATACGAAGATCATTTTCTCACAGCGGATCGTCTGATTGCTATTTCGAAAAGTGGGCGAAGCAGGGATTCAGAGGATGTGCAAAATTTCCTGAAAGCAAAGGAACGGGGGATTGATGTACAGCTTTTTGTGAGAAAGAATAAGGATGATAAAATTTCCAAAGAATTCTATTATCTTGGCCGGATGACAGCTACCGGTCGAACCGAAGAATTTGTCATGGCTAATACGGACAAGACAGCGGTAGAGATTGAGTGGGCGTTGGATACGCCGGTCAGAGAAGATATTTATGAGTATATTATTAATGGATAAAGGAGACGCAGGATGAAGACAATTAAGGTAGTGGCAGCGATTATTATAGACAACGGAAAGGTATTTGCAACGCAGAGAGGCTACGGTGAATTCAAGGATGGTTGGGAATTTCCGGGAGGTAAGATTGAAGAAGGGGAAACAGCCCGAGAAGCAATCGTTAGAGAAATCCGGGAAGAACTGGATACGGAGATCCAGGTGGAAGAACTTCTGGACACCGTGGAGTATGATTATCCGAAGTTTCATTTGTCGATGGATTGCTTCATTTGTACAGTGAAGTCTGGAGATTTGGTGCTGAAGGAGCACGAGGCAGCGAAATGGCTGACGAAGGAGACGCTGGGGAGTGTGGAATGGCTGCCGGCGGATGAAGGGTTGATTGAGAAGATCAGGGAGTATATCCAGAAAAATTGAAAATATCTTCCGCACATGATAATATAATGAATAGTTAAGCAGAATAACCGGCAACAATATCAATAATTTCTCTGATAATCACAAATTTTCCCGTGACAAGTCATATATTTTAACGTATAGTAATAGATAGAAAACAAATGTCAACCGGCGATGGAAACCTTTGGGACGCCCTTTTCCATCGTCGGTTGTACTATGAAAGAGAAGGAGAAAAAGATGTATACACTATTACTACTGTTGATTTATCTGGCATTTATCAGTCTCGGACTGCCAGATTCTCTTCTGGGTTCTGCCTGGCCGGTGATGCACGAGGCTTTTCAGGTTCCGCTGTCTTATGCGGGTCTGGTAACTATGATTATTTCCGGAGGAACCATTTGTTCCAGTTTGATGTCTGAGCGTCTGACAAAGAAATTCGGTACACAGATTGTAACTGTGTTCAGCGTTATGCTTACTGCAATCGCATTATTCGGATTTTCTACGGCTAGTGCCTTCTGGATGCTCTGTCTATGGGCCATTCCCTATGGACTGGGTGCGGGAGCGATTGATGCTGCACTGAACAACTATGTAGCGCTTCATTATAACTCCAGGCATATGAGCTGGCTGCATTGTTTCTGGGGACTGGGAACCATTATCAGTCCATATGTGATGAGCTATGCACTGACCACATCGGTGTGGCAGAACGGATATCGCATGGTATCTTTTATCCAGATCGGAATAGCATTGATTCTTTTCGTGACACTGCCGATATGGAAGGTGAATAAAAAAGAAACTGCGCAGGAAGAAAAGGCAGAAGAAGAGATGGTAGGCATCAAAGGTGCACTGAAGATCAAAGGCGTTCCGAATCTTCTTCTTGGATTTTTCTCCTATTGTGCACTGGAATCAGCGGTGATTCTGTGGGGAAGCAGCTATCTGGTAGGAGCAAAGGGAATCTCTGCGGAACGTGCAGCAGCCTTTGCGTCCCTGTTTTGCATCGGTATCACACTTGGAAGATTTCTGGCAGGTTTTATTACAGAGAAAATGGGAGACCACAAGATGATTCGTCTGGGCATCGCTATCATTCTTGTTGGATGTATCGGTATGTTGTTACCGGTATCCATCGATGAATTTGCACTGTTTGGTCTGGTTATTATGGGACTTGGCTGTGCACCGATTTATCCATCTATCATCCATGCAACACCGTCCAATTTCGGAGAGAAGAACTCCCAGGCGATCATCGGTATCCAGATGGCAAGTGCTTATGTGGGATCTACTTTTATGCCGCCGCTGTTCGGACTGATCGCAAACCATATTTCTGTCGGTTTACTTCCGGTTTATGTATTGTTCTTCCTGATTCTGATGTTCTTTATGCTGGAAAAGACATTTAAGCTGGTGAAATAGTAATAATCAAACAGCTTCCGGGTTACGTGTCAGTTTCCTGAAAGCTGTTTTTGATTTGCATAATTTTATTTGTAACAGAAAAGGATATAAATATGTATAAAGAAAACAAGGATATAACATTACAATATTATAATCAAAATGCCGGTTCTTTTGTCAGCGGTACAGTTCACGCAGATCTGACAGATACACTGAATCGGTTTTTAAGCAGACTGGAACCGGGAGCGGCAATTCTTGATTTTGGCTGTGGTTCCGGCAGAGATACCAAATATTTTCTGGAACATGGATATCAGGTGGAGGCCATAGACGGATCCGAAGAACTGTGTAAAATCGCCAGTGCCTATACAGGAATTCCGGTACGCCAGATGTATTTTCAGGATCTGGATGTCCGGGAGCAGTATGACGGTATCTGGGCGTGTTCTTCGATTCTGCATCTGGAAAAAACAGAATTAAGACCTGTGCTGAAAAAAATGGCGGATGCCCTGCGTCCCGATGGATGGATCTACACTTCTTTCAAATATGGAGAGTATGAAGGGATGCGAAACGGCAGATATTTCACGGATTTCACCTGGAGCAGTTTCCAGAGATTCATCCGTGATACCGAATCACTTTCCATAGCAGAATCCTGGGTGACCGGTGATGTGCGTCCGGAAAGGGAAGAAGAAAAGTGGCTGAATCTGCTGTTGCAGAAGCGATAATAGAGAATGGCACAAAAACCATCCGTTGTATCAGTGAAATCCTTATTTATTCCGTGCAATTTCAATAAAATCCCTGGCGTATTTGGGAAGATAAGTTCCCCTGCGAAAAGCGATGCTCAGTGTTGTAAAGATTCCTTTTTCACCGACAGAAAAACAAGCCGGTTTTCTGGAAAAATCCATATTTTGTAAATATGTTTCCGGCGTAAAACACATGCCCATTCCCTGCATACAAAGTTTTACACAGGTCTCCGTGTTCCGGCTTCGAACCGGTACACGGGGCTGGACACCGGCGCGATCCAGGGCTTCAAGAACCAGTTTTCCGGTGGTCTGTTCCGGAAAATGGAGAATAAAAGGTTCGCTGGCAAGCGTGGACAGATCGATTCTCGGATACCGGTCGGAGGGAGACTGATATCCGGAAGATGCCATCGGATGATCCGGTGGCATAACCAGAAGAATTTCCTCTCTTTTCAGCAGTTCGTATTCCAGTTTTGGATGTTCCCTCGTTTCATTAAAAATTCCAAAATCAAGCTGATCATTCAACAGAAGTTTTTCCTGAATAGAGTATGCCTCTTCCCAGATGCTGACATTGACATTCGGGTATTTTTCTGAAAATTCTGCCATAATCTGTGGAATCATACAGCTGCTTCGCATCAGTGGAACAGCAATATTCAATTCCCCTTCGTTATTTTCCGTCAGATCTTTCAGTTCTTTTTCCCAGTCTTGTTTTACCTGAAGAATTTTACGGGCGTATTCCATGTATTTTCTTCCGGTATAGGTCGGCACATAAGTATTTCCATTTCGGCTGAAGAGTTTCGCCCCCATTTCCCGTTCCAGTTTTTGCAGATGCTTGGTGAAAAAGATGTGGTCTGCGTTGGCGAGATTATGAATTATCGGGAAATTATCCGGGAAAATCATCTGGAGATCACAAAATTTCTGGATTATCTGCGGCAGGAACATCCGGGATATGTGATTGAAGGACATTGTCCGTCTCTGGTGGATCTGGATCTTGCAAAATTCCTGTATCTTGGCATTAATGGAGATCATACAGAACATACCCTGGAAGAGGTAAAACAGCGGATCGAAAATGGAATGTTCTTTGAGATCCAGGATAAGATGTTGAAGCCGGAAGTGTTATCGTATATCTGTGAAAATCATTTATTTGAATATTGTTCTTTTGTGACAGATGATACGATGGCAGATGTTTTATATGAACAGGGGCATCTGAATACTGTAGTACAAAAGGCGATAGAGATGGGATTTCCAAAGGAACAGGCGATTTACTGTGCGACCTATACACCGTGTCAGAGAATGCATTTTTATGACCGGGGTGTGATTGCTCCGGGAAAACTGGCAGATTTTATCCTTCTGAAGGATCCGGCAAAATTACTGGAGCCTGAAACGGTGTTTAAAAATGGAATTTCCATCTATAAAAAAGAGGACAGACATGCATTCCCCGTAGAACCATATGCATTCCCGGAAGATTTTTATCACAGTGTTTCCATTCTGGAAGTAACACTTTCGGATTTTGAGATAAAAGATCCGATCGAAGAGGGAGAAGTGACGGTGCGGGTGATAAAAGTACATCCGGATCGCACCCAGACCACGGAGAAACTGGTAACCATGCAGGTAAAAGAGCATAAGATCTGCTGGCAGGAAAGCGGATGTCTGCTGGCGATGGTACTGGAGCGGCATGGAAAAAATGGAAATATCGGTTATGGATTTCTGACAGGTTCGTGTCAGAGAGAGGGAACCGTAGCAACTACATTTTTTCATGATCACCACAATCTGTTTGTTGCGGGAAATGATCCGGAGGATATGTTGTTCGCCGTACAGAGAATCGGAGAATTGCAGGGCGGTTTTCTTACAGTAAAAGATGGGCAGATTCTCTCGGAACTTGCATTACCTGTCTGTGGAATTCTTTCGGAGGCATCCATTGAAGCAACAGGAAGCGCGCTGAAAGAAGTGCGGGAAAGCCTGATCGATCTGGGATATGAGCATCATAATCCGATCATGTCTGTGGGAACGCTTGGACTCCCTGTAAGTCCTGCATTGAAACTGACCGATCATGGATTGATCGATGTAAAAAGAGGAGAAATCGTGCCTCTGGTGTTATCCTGTTTTTGATTTTTTTACGGGATTTGCTATATACTGTTTCATAGTTCATCGGAGGGTAATTTGTTGCATTGCATATCTGGGATCATTTCAAAAAACGGATCCCGGATTCATTGGAAGCAAGAGTCGGATAAGATGTCAGGTTGAGACACCTGTTTCTTATCCGGCTTTTTCCATAGAGATCTTCTGGCGGGTATCCTTTCTTCCGATTCTGAGGTGATCCTGGCAGCGGCCGATTATCTGAAAGCATATGCGATCGACTGTATTTTTACGGCGGTATTCTTCTGTTACATCGGTTTCTACAATGGTATCGGCATGACCAGGTTCGTTATGATTCAGGAAATATATGAAACGTTAAAGAAAATTTTGTACCATTGATTTTTTAAAATTAATATTGT